>JBJEVW010000051.1:0-4799 GCA_051884735.1 Kiritimatiellia bacterium
CCGCTGAAACCGCAGCCTCGGCCCTGCGCGATGGTCTTCCTTCCATCGCCTCCAATGCCGCCGATGAAGCATTGGCCGGATCTTCATCGCCATCCGAACACGAATCCGCCTTCACGCTGAAGGCCGCCGCCCAAGAACGCATCCTCGCCCCGGCCGACTTTCTCGCATGGCTCGATTCCGTGGCCGCCAACGCCCCGAAAAACCCCGCCGACTATTACCGCGCACGGGCTCTCTCCGCTCTCGGCCGACACGCCGAAGCCATCCCCCTTTTGGCCAGTCTCCGCTCTCGCCTTCCCGTAAACTCCCTACTCGCGCAACCCGCCTTGCGGGATCACGCCTACGCCCTCGCCGCCGCCGGTCGCCCCGCCGAGGCGTCGGTTGTCCTGCGTGAGGCAAAGACCGCCTCCGGCTCCGATCAACACAGCATCACACTTGATCTCGCCCACCTTCTCCTCGCCTCTCGCCAATACCAAGAGGCCATTGAACTGCTGACCCCGCTGACGGCCGTTACCAACAACACCGAGACAACAGCCCCCGCCGCTCTCCTGCTCGCTCGCGCCTACACCGGAATCGGCGCCTCTACCAATGCACTGATCGCCCTCGCCGCCATTCCCGCCGCCGATCGCGAAATCTCCCGCGATACCCGCGCAACCGCTCTCGCCGCCACAGCCTTGCTGCGCGCCGACGCCGGCACCCCCTGCGACGATGTCCTCGAGATCGCACGCTCTGCAATCGACCTTTCCTCCGAACCCGAAACCAGACTCGAATGCCAAGGAACATACTTGCGCCTCCTGGCACAGTACGATCAAAACGAAGACGCGCTCGAACTGGCGCGGCGCCTCGTCGCTTCCGATCCGCGCAATCCTCTCGTCGCCCAACAAATCCGGACGGCCGCTGAACGGGCTCTGAAGAACAACCACCCCAAAACCGCGCTCTCCCTCCTCAATCTCCATCTCTCCTCCTTTGCCGCAGACCCCGCGATCGAAGCCGCACTTCAACAGCTCCGCGCCGACGCCTATGCGCGTCTGGACTTCCATGCAGAGGCCTCCAACGCCTTCTTGCGCGTGGCCGAACTCTCTTCCCCCGGTTCCCCTCTCTACGCAACCGCGCTCTACAAGGCGGCCAACGAACAACGACTCGGCGGTTTTTACCGCCAGGCAACCGATACCCTCGCCCGCCTCAACCAGGCCAATCCCGATTCCCCCCTGCGCGCTTCCGCCACCCTCTTGGCCGCCGAATGCCTCGTTCCGCTCGATACGACGGCCGCAATCCGCGCATTTCTCGATCTTCCCACTCTATTCCCCTTTACGCCCGAGGCTGCTACGGCTTTCTATAGAGCCGCTCAATTGACGGCTTCCGCCAATACCGGATCGGATGGTATCACAAACGCCGCTCCGCAACTCCGCCGTGCCATCGAACTCTTCCGCCAAGCCTCCGAATTGAACGAAAAACTGGCGACAAACCGTTCCGGCGCTTCCACCAATGTTCTCGTCAAAACCTCCCCTGCAGGCAGTCCGGAAAATAACGCACCCCAAAACAACTTCCCCCGCTCGGCGCAATCGGAGGAAACCGAAGCGTTCACCATCCAAGCCTCCGCCGCCCTCTCCGTCGCCATCTTGCAACAACGCCTCGGAAACTTCTCGGAGGCTCTCGCCTCCCTCGATCTCGCCGCTGCGCTCCCGACCCCCGGAACCATCGCCGAACAGGCCGCCGCCCTTCGCCCGCAGACGCTGATCGCCCTCGGCCGCACCCCCGAAGCAATCGCCGCATACGATTCTTTCACCAACGCCTTTCCTCATTCCAAATGGTTGCCGGATGCCCACTTCTGGCGCGCTTCCCGCGCATTCAATGACGGCGATTTTCCCCTCGCGGCAAAGCTCTTCACCGCTTTCGCCGATACCTACGACATTCCGCAAACCGAGTGGGCGCTCCACCACGGCGCCGTTGCCGCCTTTCGAGCAAACCGCTTCAGCCACGCAACCCGCCTCGCCGCTCGCTTGATCCAGCAATTCCCGGCCTCCCGGAATATCCCCGCAATCCGATTCATCCAGGCCGAGGCAAACTGCCAGCTGTTGGCATTCGATGAGGCTGCCTTGCTCTTCGCGCAGGTCGCCGCCGATCCAAATGCTTCTCAAGAGCTCGTCTTGCGCTCGACCATCCGGAGGGGCGATTGCCTCTTTACCCTCGCCGGCGACAACCCCGATCGCTACAACGAGTCTATCGATGCGTATCGCGCCGCTCTCCAACTCTCCGCTTGCGATGCGCTCGGTTTTACCCTTGAATGCCACTACAAAATCGCCCGCTCTTTCGAAAAACTCAACCGCCTCGAATCCGCACGGGATCTCTACTATCGCACGGTCATCCTGCCGTTCGAAAAGAGCCTCCGCCCCGCCGACGCCGTCTGGTACGCCCGCTCCGTCTTCGCCGTCGCTGATATTCTTCGCCACGAAAATGCATACGATCAGGCCAATGCCATCCTTCGACGCCTCGCGCAATCCGGGCTCCCCGCCGCCGATGAGGCCGCTCGCCAGATTTCCCTGACAAACTCCTCCGAATCCTCTTCCAATCCATGATGCTCTACACGCTCGGAGGTCCCGTCCTCCTCCTCATCTTCGCCCTCGGCATCGTCGCCGCCGCCGTCTACCTGGAACGCTCGCTCCAACTCCATCGGGCCCGTATCGATGTGCGCGACTTCCTTCACGGCATCTTCAATTCCCTCCAGCGCGGTTACATCACCGAGGCCGTCACGCTCTGCGAGGAAACGCCCGGCCCCGTCGCTCGCTTGACCGCCGTCGCCATCCACCACCGCAACGATCCTCGCGCAACCCTCGTCCTCGAACTGGATCAGGCCGGACGCTCCGAAATCGCGCGCATGGAACGCCGTCTCTCCCTCCTCTCCCTGATCGCTCAAACCGCCCCGCTCCTCGGTCTGCTCGGCACCGTCCTCGGCATTCTCAAAGCCCTCATCGCCTATCGCGCCAATCTACCCCTCGTCGAAACATCCACCGTCGCCGACGCGCTCATCACCGCCGCAATCACGACCGCAGGCGGTCTTATCGTCGCCATTCCCGCTCATTTCGGCTTCAATCTCCTGCTCGTGAAAATCGATCGGCTCGTCATCGATATGAGGGAAGCTTGCTCGCAAAATATCCAAATGGTCGAATCCCTCTACGGCAAGCCTCTTCAACCTCCCGCCGCTTCCAAATCCGGAACCTGATCCACACCATGACGCCTGCCCCCGACTCCCCTCCGCCCGCCAATCGGCCCGACGAACAGCAAAATCGCCCAGTTTCCCCCATCCCGGATTTCACCGGCGACAACACGAATCTGTGGTTCTCCGGTTCCGGCACCCATGGTCTTTCTTCGCGCTTCGGCTTCTCGCGCCACACCGCTTCGACGGTCGTCGCATTCGCCCCCTGGCTCGATGTTCTCCTCCTCTGCACCGCACTCGTTCTCTTTCAGTTCGCGACGGCGCTCATTCCAGGTCAGCCCGTCGAACTCCCTGCAATCGGCTTTCGCGATGGTGCCCAATCCTCCATTTCCGTCGTCGTTACGGCACTTCCAAACAACCAGCCTCCCGCCGAAATCTCGCCCTCGGATGCACTCCGCCCCATCCCCGCCGTCGCTTGGTTCCAAGATGAACGATATCTGCTGAATCATCCTCACCGGATCTCCGCTCTCCAAAACAAACTCGGCGAAACCCGACTCCGCTCCGGCGAAGATACGCTTCTTCTTTATCTGGACAAAAACCTTTCCCTCGAGAGTACGTTGCAAATCTCCTCCCTTGCCCGAAATGCAGGCTTCCGCAACGTTTCTTGCGTCTCAAAATACTGAGCGACATGAACCAGAACGAACATAACGCCCGGCAACCCGTCCCGCGCCGCCGCTTCCATGCCCTTCACATGGAACTGGTGGCCGTCATCGCAATCGTGCTGTTCTGTATCTTCGATTTCGGCACTGCCGTCCGCCCTCCCGTTTTTCCGCGCCAGTACACACCCTTCCATCTCTCTTGGTGCCGCCAGGCGCCAACCGCAACAGACCCCTTGGCCGCTCCACGCCCAGACTCCCCGCTCTTGTTCGCCTTCGGCCCCAACCCGTCCCCGTCGCAGATCTTCCTCCCGAATGCTACGCCAGAGCCTCCCCATTCCGTTGTCCTCCACGCCGCCCAACCCTGCCGCCTCCCTTCACCGGAACTCGACCTTCCGGAAATTCCCGGCTTTTTCTCCCCCTTTTTGAATGACAATAGCGGTCCCACCCCCGCACCACCGCTCTTTTCCACGCCACGACCAAACCTCGCTCTCTCGACCGCCATTCCACCCGCCCCCCCAGCCTCCATCGCTCCGTCCTTCGCTCCCGTATCCCTCTCCCAATCCTCTCCTACGCCCGTCGATACCACCAATACGTCCCCTTCTTCTCCCTCGCCCCCCGTCAACGCACGCGCCTATCTCTCCTACAATGGCGAAACACCCCTCCCAATTGTCTTGATCGAAACGGCCTCTCTTTCCAGAGATGAACGCCGTTTATACGAAATCGATCTCTTGCGCCGTTTCCCAAACGACCAAACAACCCAAACCATCGTTCACGTCGAACCACGCTAACCCTCCCCGCACTCCATCGCGGTAAGGCACGATATCGGCAGCGAGTCTCCCGGCTCCGGCACCTCGCTACGCACGCCCGCTAAGCGTTTTGCCGCCGCGGCTCCCTCCGCCGCAGGCCGCGCACCCCACCCGCTCAGCCCTGCAAACACACCCTTATCCCGGTTTTTCGGGGTAAATTCTTCCGGGCCCGGGTCAACGCCT
>JBJEVW010000052.1:0-4781 GCA_051884735.1 Kiritimatiellia bacterium
CCGCGGGCGGAAGAAAACTACACTTTTTTAGGGTTTCAAAGTGCGCCCGAAGAAAGCCCAAAAATCGCCCTCAGGCCCTTTGTGTTCCTATCCAACCCGCCCCATCGCTCTTTGTGTTCCTTTGTGGTTAAAATCGCGCGGCCAAGATAATCGGCTGTCGGGCCTCCCGACCCCGTGGCGGCTCGCCACTCTGGACGCCCGACTCGCACCGCCAACCCAAGCACCGCGCATACCCGTTGCGGTAGGGCGCGATGTCCCCATCGCGCCGCCAAGCCACGCGAAGCTAAGCCACAAAGCAAAGCCGCGCAAAAAAGAACACAAAGAAACACAAAGACCATTACGCTGAAAAGATAGGAACACAAAGGCGGTGAGCCACCGCGGGCGGAAGAAAACTACACGTTTTTAGGGTTTCAAAGTGCGCCCGAAGAAACAATAAAATCTCTTTGTGGCTTTTTTTCCCGTTTCCTTGGCCTTTGTGTTCCTATCCAACCCGCTCAAACGCTCTTTGTGCTCTTTGTGGTTAAATCGCGCAGCCAAAATGATTGGCTGTCGGGCCTCCCGACCCCGTGGCGGCTCGCCTCTCGGGACTCCCGACTCGCGCCGTCTCGCACACGCCCGTGCACACGCGCCGACGCAACCATTACGTACCTGCACATTACCCAAGCGGCGCGATGAGGACATCGCGCCCTACCGCCATTACGCCCGCAACACCTCCCGACCTTATCAGTTGTCGAGCCACCTGACCTTCGTGTTCCTTTGTGGTTAAAACGCGAACCCAACCCGCAGTCTCAACCGCGCTTTTTTTTCGCATATTACGATTAAAACCGACACCCCTTTGACGAATCGAATTGTTTTTGCTACACTTATCTCTATCTGCAATCATCGTTCTCCTCATGGTTTGCAGGGGTTGGTTCAAAACGGGTCACACACACCGTTTTACAGTCATGGCGTTTTTTGTTCATTTTCCCGCCATGACTGTTTTTTTTTACCCGTCCCGACCCGCTCAAAAAAGTACCGAAGGGTAATCACCCCTCCGGTACTTCATTTTTTTCTTCTTTTTCTTTTACGGAGTTCGTTTATGCGAACGAAATCAGTGTCGCGTCTTCAGCGAATTGGTTTGACCACAACAGCCATGCTTCGAGGTAGATGGTACCCCGCATGTCGAATGATTTCCCTTGCAACAGGCGCATCCGCCTTCGCAAGCACCGCCACATTCGCATGTTCCCTTTCGAATAAATCTCCGAACGGCAAAGACAAATGCGGCAACAATCAAAATCAGAAGAACCCAAGACGCTGTATTCATAATCACCCCTCGCAATGTCAATTCATTGTCTTCTCTTCTTGTTCAGAATTCAACTTGGACGCCGGACGGACAACCGCCCAAACAATCCAACTCAAGAGCACAATCGCTACGATCGGACCCACTCCAAGTACAGGCTGGTTGTAGAAAAGAACTTTGCCCAACTGGTAGGCCATGAACGCAAGCCCGTATCCAACCAGAATTTGAAACAGCAATGCCGCCCATCCCCAAGCACGACTTCCCATTTCACGGAAACTCGTGACAATTGCCACCAAACACGGCGGATTGAATAGGTTCGCCAGCATAAAGGAAAATGCCGCCAAAGCCGGGAAGGCGCTGAAGCTCTTAAAGAGTGCCATGAGACCTTCGTTGACGGCCTCTTCCCCGACACCGGCGAGCATGCCGAGCGTAGCAACAGCCTGCTCCTTCGCCAATTCGGCGGAAACAACCGCAACCGCACCCTTCCAGTTGCCAAAACCGAGCGGCGTAAACAGCCATGCAAAGACATTGCCAATCGAGGCCAACATGCTACTTTCCAAGCCTTCCGGTCCCAAATAGGTCAAATTCCACGAGAACGACATCAGGAACCACAACACTACGCAAATCGAGAAGATGATGGTACCGGCTTTGATGCAAAACGCACGGCCACGCTCCCACATGTGAATCAAAATGCCGCGAATCGTCGGCATGTGATACGCCGGAAGCTCCATCACAAACGGCGACGGATCGCCTAGGAAGGGAGCAGTCTTCTTGAGCGCAATGCCGGCCAAAATGATGATGGCAATGCCAAGAAAGAACATGCTCGGCGCAACCCACATCGAGCCCGGGAAGAATGCCCCCGTAATCGCAGCAATGATCTCAACCTTCGCCCCGCACGGAATAAAGGTGCAGAGCAAAATCGTCATCCGACGATCCCGCAACGACTCGATCGTGCGCGAGGCCATGATTCCGGGAACGCCGCATCCCGTTCCGACCAACATCGGAATGAAGGATTTGCCGCTCAAGCCAAACCGGCGGAACAATCGGTCCATGATGAAGGCAATGCGAGCCATGTATCCGCAATCCTCCAAAAAGGCGAGGAACAGGAAGACCAGCAAAATCTGCGGGACAAAGCCCAATACCGTTCCTACACCGCTAATCACACCATCCAATATCAGACTCTTGACGACATCGTTGGCCTCAATCTTGTCAAGACCGGCCTCCGCCAACGCGGGAATGCCGGGAACCCAAACACCATAATCCGTCGGATTGGGGTCCTCCGCCTCGAGCGCCGCAAAGCTCTTGGCATAGATGTCATAATCTATCAGACGCTTTTCGAGAACCGCTTCCACGTCTTCGTCGTCAACAGGCATTTCAAGCTCAACCGTGCGATTGCCCGCTTCTTCCCGCGTCAATAGCACCGAAACCGCTTCCACGCCTCCTCCTTCCGCGTCTTCGGCTTTCTCCGTTACGGCCGCATGGTACTTGGTTACGATGAACGAATGCTTTTCGCGCTCGGCAACCGCTTCCTCGTAGCCGGAACCGCCACGCAGAAACCACCCATCGCCAAAGACCTGATCGTTCATCCAATCGGTCAGATACGCGCCAATCGTCGTCACCGATATGTAGTACATGAACCACATGACAACCGCAAAAATGGGCAACGCCAACACGCGATTCGTCACAATGCGGTCAATCTTGTCGCTCCAGGTGAGGGTCCCTTTCTTGGCGACTTTCTTCACGGAATAGGAAACGACCTGCTGAATATACGCATAGCGCTGATTCGTAATGATACTCTCCGCATCATCCTCCATCTCATGCTCGCAATCTACAATGTGCTGCTCGATGTGAGCCGTGTCGGTGGCATTCAATCCAACCCGGGAAAGCACTTTCTCATCGCGCTCGAAAACCTTGATGGCAAACCAACGGAGCTTATCCGCCGGAACACGCCCTTGAAGCGTTTCCTCAATATGCGCCAACGCATGCTCGACACTGCCCGAAAACACGTGTGGCAACTCGCCCGTCCGATGCTCCTTCTCAACCTTGAGCGCCAACTCTGCCGCCTCTAACGTGCCTTCTCCCGTCAAAGCGGAAATACCGACCACCGGACAATGCAACTCCAGCGATAGCCGTTCCAAATCAATCGTATCCCCCGTCTTGCGCAACACGTCCAGCATATTGACCGCTACAACCGTCGGAATGCCCAATTCGATCAGCTGCGTCGTCAAATACAAATTGCGCTCAATGTTCGTGCCGTCCACAATGTTCAAAATGACGTCCGGCGTCTCATCCACCAAATACCCGCGCGCAACCACTTCTTCCTGAGAATACGGCGACAGCGAATAAATGCCGGGAAGATCCTGCACAACAACGCCCGAATGCTTGCGTAGCCGGCCGTCTTTCTTTTCCACCGTGACACCCGGCCAGTTGCCGACATACTGCGTGCTGCCCGTCAATGCATTGAACAAGGTCGTTTTTCCGCAATTCGGATTGCCGGCTAATGCAATCGTAATCGGACGTTTCTTCGTTTCAGAACCGGAAGGAGAGCTCATCGTATTATCCCCGTAGATTAGTTTTCTCTAATTTTTGAAAGCAAAAAAATGGAAGTCCGACTATTGGACTTCAATTTGAGTGGCATCGTCTTTCCGGATCGAAAGCTCGTAGCCACGAACATTCAACTCAATCGGATCTCCCAACGGCGCAACTTTGCGCACGAAAATCTCCGTCCCTTTCGTCAGTCCCATGTCCATAATCCGACGCTTCAACGCGCCTTCCCCATGCAACTTCACGATTATAGCCGTTTCACCGACTGCTACATTGGCAAGTGTTTTCATAATTGATGTATTCTGAAATCGTAATATGGTTCGTGTTCTGTTCGGTTCAATGAAGCGGCGCTTTCGCCCGGATCAACGCCCCCGATTTTTCGGAATTGCTTCGAAATCCTCTCCAACCGCCTCCTAAGCCTAAATCATAATCCGGGACGCCATATCGCGATTGATCGCAATGCGGGCGTCCTTGACTTTCACAATCATGTCCCCGCCCCGTTGCGAGACGATGGTCACCAATCCGTCCAACACAAAACCCAATTCGCACAGACGTTGACGGGTGGCGTCGGTGCCGTTGATTTTTCGGATTTTGTAGCTTTCTCCGGCTGTGCCAAAAATGAGCGGTAACATAGAAAGAAACAAGGAGGTTTTCGCGATACCTTAAAAGTTAGTCTCGCCTAACAATGCGGCAAAGTATAGGCACTTTCTCCCCCCCTGTCAACCCCGCCTCGATTTTTTTTTTTTAGCAGGATGGTGAATTGTCAAAGTAAATGCCCGTAGGATATGGGCATTTCGTTGTTCCGCATCAAAGAGGAGTATCTCCCTTTATTTCTCCCCCGGGGGAGAAATATGGGCCATTACTTTGAGAATCTCGGTCGTATATCCTGCCTCACCGGCTGTCGGGACTCCCGACCCCGTGGCGGCTCGCCACCTTTGTGTTCCTTTGTGGTTAAAAT
>JBJEVW010000053.1:0-4755 GCA_051884735.1 Kiritimatiellia bacterium
GAATGATGGTGACAGTAGACCACAGCGCATCCGCAATCCTTGGATATGCGATCGAAGAGGTTGCAGAACCCCGCCATTTCGCTTGCGCTGTTCTCGTCGCCCGTCAAGACCTTGTAGATCGGATCGATGATGACGAGTTCATATCCGCGTTTCGCCGCCCGGCGTATGAGTTTAGGCGTCAGTTTGTCTAACGGCATTGTGCGGCCACGTAGATTCCAGCGGTCGATGAAGGAGTAGTGGAGCGGAGTTATGCCGAGAGCGGCATAAACATCAGCAAAGCGGCGTGTGCAGGAGTTCTTGTCGAGCTCCAGATTGATATAGAGGACGCGGCCTTGCCGGCATTGCCGGCCTAACCACACCGACCCCTCCGCAACGGCAATGGCGAGTTCTATGAGGAGAAATGACTTGCCAGCCTTGGATGGTCCAACGATGCAGAGTTTATGATTTACGCGCAGTATGCCCGAGATGAGTTCAGGTGAAAGTGGCGGCGGATTGTGCAAGTCGTCTTCCGTCAGAGTCTCAAATTCAGGCAGATCGTCGTTGAGGTCTTTTATCCATTCTTCCCATTCCTCCCATGAAGCCTTGCCGCAATTTCGCTCGATGATAAACTGCTTCTTTCCGTCGCGCTTTACGCCTGGCATGCGCGAATAGCGGGACGGGTTGCGGTTTTGCCTGTCGACTGGCAAGCCGTTGTTGGCGCAAACCTCGTAGAGGAAGTTCACGCGCTTGCGGTATTCCTCGATAGTTGGCGCGTTGATGCGGACAATGGCATGGGCGGACTTTCCTCCGGAATGGACGATGCAGGCGCACGGCAGTTCCAGTTTCTTGTAGATTGCCACCTGTTCTTCAACCGGCTTCATGTCGGATTCGATAAGGGCATGGCGAAAGTCCGTCACATTCTCGTCCTTGCGTCCTTTGCCGTCAACGGGATTGATGACGATCCATGCGCCGCATTTTTCGTTGGGGGTGCCGACCGCTTCCTCGAATCCCACGGATGAGTTTTTGCGCAGAGATTTCAGGATTTCGGAGACGGTCTTGTGGTACGTTCCTTGCGTTGGGATAAAATGTCCGTCACGTTCAAAGGGGTCGGTGCAGTAGGCTATGTGTTCGTCCGGCTCGAAAAGGGCGGTCAGATATTCGCGGAGCTGTGCGCAGGGATTCCATTTGTCTGGTTCCCGTACAATCTCTGTTTCAAGCCAATTGGTGTCAACAATCTTGTATTCGTTTGGGTTTACAACCTCATCCCATCCGATGGCATGGGCCGAGGTTGACGCCACATGACAGGCTTCCCGTTCGAGAGGCTGTTTCTTCCCGAACGCAACCGCCTCGTTCCATTTGCGCTCTCCCTGCGCCTTGTTGCGTGAGAGAGACACGGCAAGTGATTTGAGCGCTTCAAGCTCATCATCCGTGAGGCGCCCGGCAGCATGGCAGCCCCCGGCGATACGTCCGACATCGCGCAGACAGGCGTGCATGTTTCCGTCGTACATACCTTCTCGGAGTTTTGCCTCCACCATACCGTAGTCAGAATATTCGCTCATGGCACGTAGGTCTCAGGATTGATGCCGCGCGGATTCTTCCATCCTGACGCAGCGATTCGGTCGATCATCTTCTTCGCGGCGGAAAACGGCCATTCGGCGACATTGCGGAAACCGCGCGAGGATAGCAACCGGATCTGTTTGTGCGTCGATAGCCCGCTATCGACACGCTGTTGATATGCTGTCAGCAATTTTTCTGCGGCGGTTTGCGAACCAGGGCAAGCGAATCCCAAACGTTCCAGACGGTCGACTATCTCCATCGTCGGTCGGTCGTTATCCTGCAATGTCGTCGGTGCGTCTGACAGGTCGGTAACGCCGGTTAGTTCGGCAAACTGGAGCGCGTCGAACAATTTGCCTTTTTTGTTGGCCTGTTGACGCAATTTTTTCGCAAGCGCGTCTTCTCGTTTCTTCACAGTCTCGGACTGTGCGCTTTCAAGCGTTTCGGGAGAAAGGTCGAGTTCCGCGCCGCCTTTGCACTTCTCCTGGCGTTTGGTTATCGTGGTGCATACATCAGGATCGTCGGACAGGAGACAGGCGGGGCGGCAAAGGTCGTGAGATGCGGTCATCCACAGGAAGTCAAGCAGAAGGAGGTTGTTTTTCTGGTCACACAGACGCGTTCCTCTGCCAACCATCTGGACAAACAGCGAACGAACCTTCGTTGCCCTGAGAATAACAATGCAATCGCAAGACGGCTCGTCATACCCCTCCGTAAGCAGCATAGAATTGAGAAGGACACATCCTTTCGGCGCATGAGCGAACCACGCCAGAGTCTCTTCTCTATCCACGGATTCCCCGTTGACTTCACGTACGTTGTGAATTCCCTCCTCAGCAAAGATTCCAAGAATCTTCTTTGAAGTCGCGATAAGCGGAGTAAAGATGATGGTTTTTCGGTCATGGCAGCGTTCCTTTATTTCACGGCAAATCTGCCGCAGGTACGGATCGAGAGCAGAACCAAGGGAGGACGCCTGGAAATCGCCCGATTGGACGGCGACGCCGGACAGGTCGATACGGAGCGGCACGGTCTGCACGAAAATCGGCGACAGATAGCCTCCCCTGATCGCGTCGACAATCGAATACTCGTATGCGATGGTCTGAAACACCTCCGAGAGAGAACGAAGATCTCCCCGGTCGGGCGTGGCCGTCACGCCAAGCAAATGTGCGTCCGGGAAGTGGTCAATAACGGCACGATACGTCCCGGTAAGCGCGTGGTGGCACTCGTCGATCACAATTAGCGAGAATTCGTCTTTGGCGAATCTGGCAAGCCGCTTTTGCGACTTCATCGACTGGACAGAGCCGACGACGACCGTGTACGGCAGTTCGTCGAATGCGACATCCGATGTTTCCTCGGCTTTTTCGAGTCCGGCTTCAATGCCAGTTGCTGCGCGGAGTTTGTCGATGGCTTGCGTCAGAAGTTCTCCGCGATGTGCGAGGATGAGGACACGACCTCCACGACGCACCTCACGGGCCGCGAGGTGCGAGAAAACAATTGTTTTCCCGCATCCCGTGGCGAGGACAATGAGCGTGGAGCGGACGCCGTGCGCGAATTCTGCCTCGACAGAAGCAACGGCGTCATTCTGGTAAGGGCGCAGTTTCATTAGAAGGGGACATCGAAATCGTCGAGTTCTTCTTCCGGCTGTTCGCCGGAAAGCCACTTTTCAACCTCGTTGTACTCCTTGCCATTCCATAGGCGCGGATGTATCTCGCAGCGACAGGTCATTCCCTTTTCGACCTTTGACCATGGTATCGCAGTGGCGGTGGTGTCACCCTTTTTGCGAAGTCCAATGGCCTCAAGAAACTGGAAGATTTTCCAAAGCGTCGAAGTGTGCATGTAGAAGTTATGGTCAGCCCATCCGCGTCCGGCATCGCCGCCGTCGATGATGATCCCCACCTTGACTTTGTTGCAGGGCGGGAGTTTCGTTGACCCCTTGAACGAGCCGCGTTCAATCTTGGCAATCGTGCAGGGATAGGTTCCTTTAGGAAGAACGACCAACTCGTCTTGCTGATTTTCTCCCGCGTCTGATGCGGAAACCTCGTCGTCCCAGCCGATTACGCCATTTTCATTTGCCATTGTCGTATTCCTTTCTTATTTGTTTTTGATTTTTTCCGCGACCTTCTCCATGCCCTTTGAGAGCCAGGAGAGAATCGCCTCGGGAAGGTCAGCAAAAGCCACGCCATCAAGCGTCCCGAAACGCTCTTTTACCTTCGGATTCGCAGCAAGGTAGACCATGAGCTGATCCGGCGTGACGTCGTAGTTGGCGGCGAGGCGGCGGAGAGAGGCGACGGCTTCTCGCTCGGGCTTCTCCGCCGGCGCATCTGATGATCTGCTTTCTTCGGCCTTTGGCGCTGACGAAGCATCCCGTTTCTTCGCGAGAGTTGTTTTCGCTTCGTTTTGCGCGCGTTCGGAGGACGGCGAGGAAGTTTTCCTATCCACGGCGGCGGCAATGGCCTTGGGGAGGATTTCGGCCATCTTATCAAGCGAACAATCATCCGGGAGGTTGATGCCAGGTCGCCTTTTCGCCTCCCAATCGTTCGAATACGTGGTGAAGCACCAGCGTTTGCCTCCTTCGACGTGCGCCTTGTCGGACTTTTTCTCGCCGCTGACGAGGAACGTTTTGTAGGCGCAGAAGATGACAACATCCGCCCACTCGATGAATGTAGGCGAAACGGTCTTGGAGAGTTTCAGTTCGTGGTGATCATAGGTTCCCGTTGTGTCGCGCGTCTCCAACGGCTCGACCTTGCGCGATGTCTCGTGGGCAAGTATGACGACATCCATTCCGGATTTCGCGAGTTCGGTCAGAGCGTCGAGGACGGACTCCATGCCGGATTTGTGAACGGCGATCGTTCGACCGTAGTCGTTTGCGGCGAAAATGTCCTCGATTCCTTTTTTCGCGGCGAGAGTTTTGGCGAGCGTTTGTTCGAATTTGTCGGCAGTGTCGATGACGATACGCTCATAGCCCTGATGATCGCGTTTGAATGCCGCGATCAACCCTTTCATTTCGTCATATGTTTTCGGCAG
Organism: Kiritimatiellia bacterium; assembly: GCA_051884735.1. GTDB lineage: Bacteria > Verrucomicrobiota > Kiritimatiellia > RFP12 > UBA3636 > JAEDLN01. The sequence continues at coordinate 4,552 of JBJEVW010000053.1, forward strand.
GTCGGCAGCTTCGATCTTATCGACCGATATGCCGTGGGTGCCGTCCTCATAGTCGAGGAAAAGGGAATCTGGCAGTTTGGCGGCAAGCGTCGTTTTGCCCACGCCCGCCACGCCGTAGATTACGACGCGGAGGCCCTTGGGCTTCGTCGTGCCCTTAATGATTTTCATTGTTTCGTCTCCTTGTTGAGGGTTGTAAAATTGGTC
>JBJEVW010000054.1:0-4713 GCA_051884735.1 Kiritimatiellia bacterium
CTGTTCCGCACGCAAAGCGGCAACATGGAGATTACCGGTGCGCAGTATCACATCCAGAAGATGCGTGCGAATTCCGAGGCCATTCTCGATGGAGACGATCGGTTTACCAGCATCAATGTCGGAAGGGGCGAGTTCACGGTCCGTTTCGAGCGTGGTGCAGATGACAAGCAAGTTGTCCATTTTTCCGGGCGTACCGTAGGCAAGGTTTGGCGCCAGTATTGCGATATTGGCGGACGGCAGGCGTTTGCCGTCATGATTTGCAATGCCGATGGCACCTTCTCTTCCTACAGCTATCTGGAAGGCCAAACCGGCATTTCGGGTGCTATTGCCGCGACGGCTCAGCCGGCGACGGCGAAGAAAGGCGAGGGAGCCGATGTCGAAGCGGACGATTTCGGAGATACCTCTATTGCTACTACTTCTTCTTCGGACGATTTTTCGTTTGACAGTTTTGGCGATTTGGGCGGCTCTTCCGCCACGACAAGCGACAAGACGGATAGCACGTCCTCATCGACCACCTCTTCCGATGATGACTTTTCTTGGGATTTTTAGTAGACTTTCGCTGTGCGTTAGCGAGGAAAAGCCTTCTTGCGGGTGCACAAAGACAACATTCAAGGACCGAACATGAATACGAAAATTTTGAATCTCGTTCTTTTCGCCGCTCTTTCTGCGGGGATGGCGATTCCGTCTGCAGCCCAAGCAACGGCGGAAGAAAATACCCAGCCTGCCAAGAGCACGAGTGCCGAATCCGACAAGATCGCCAAGTACGTTGAGCTTGCCCGGCTTGTTCTTTCTGCCGAGTCGGAAGAGCAAGGCGTGAAGATTATCCATACCATTTTGGATCGAATCAGTCAGCGTTCCAAGACGGAGGAAGCGCGCCGTGCCAACATCCAAGAGATGACGGTTGTGATTACGGCCGCACTTACGGTTAGTGAAAAGCCCTATTCCGAGGCGCTCTATCAGGAGCTCATCAAGGCGGCATCGAAGTTGACCCAGAGTGCGGCCGAGGGGCTTTCCTTGGCCCGTGCCGCCGCGGCAACCGGTTCGGCGGTTACGGATTCCGCATCCTATGTCGCCACGCCTGCGGGAAAGGTCGATGCGCTTCTTCGTGAAGAAGTCGTCGAGGCCGGCGCAAATCCGGGCAAGGTTCTTGCGATGACGGAAGCCCACTCGCTCCGCGAACTGTACAAGGACATTGTCCGCCGTCTGAAGCTCTCGGACTATGAAATCAAGTTGGATCTTGGCGAAGCGGTTATGACAGCCACCACCATTCTGAGCGGCAATGAGTTCCAAGTCAGCCGTCCAAGTGTTTCGGGCTCGACGACATTGCCTTCCGAGATTCACGAGCCGGTCATTCCGCCGGTGACGCCTCCGGTTACGCCGGATCGTCCATCGCCGACGCCGACGGGTCTCCGTTAACGAAGGGCGAAAACTTCATTTTTGTGGATGCTCCGGCTCAAGCACACCGGCGCATCCCGTTTTTGATAGGATTCTGTTCAACGCGCACAACAGAGCGTTTTGGCAGGGTAGGTGCTGAACCTGGATTGAATCAAACAAGGAAATACTGTCGTGTTCATCATTAAGTTCAACAACATGGTCAAGAACAAGTGGCTCTGGACCGCTTTTGCGATTTTGGTCTGCATCGCATTTGGCGCTTCGGACATCGTCCTTCCCTCCCGTGAGAAAGGAGAGAATAAGGGCATTGGCCTGTTGAACGGTACGCCTGTCGATGCGGAGCTTTTTGCAACCGTCGAGCGCTACGAGCGTTTTCTGGCGCGTCTCAATGCGAACGAAGGCAAAGGCGAATATACGATGCGTCAAGTCTGGACGACGTACGCCGCCGTTGTCAAAGCCCGCGAGTTGGGAATTGTCATTCCGGATTCCGTGTTGGCCGAAAACATTCAGAACGATCCTTCGTTTGCAGGGCCGGACAAGACGTTTGATTCCCGTGTCTATCAGATGCGTCTTCGCGACATGGATTTGACGCCGGTCTGGTATCAGGAGATTCTCCGGGTTTTCCGCACGTTGGCGGAGTTGCGTCGGCTTGTTTCGGATGGCGCCTATGTTCCCCCGTCGCTCGTGGATGAGCGGGCGCATCGTGGTACGGATTCGTACACGGTTCTTCCTGCAACGCTTGCCGACACGAATGATGTGAAGTCTGTTGCGCTGAAGCCGGAAGAGATCAAGTCGTTCTATGAAAATCACAACAATCTGTACGCATTGCCTGAGCGTCGCCGCGTTGAGCTCGTCACCTTCAAGGCTGCGGACTATCTTGGCGAAGTTGCCATTGATCAGGATGAAGTGACCGATTTCTACGAATCGAATACGCATCTGTTTACGGTCAAGGGAACGAATGGTGTCGAGACCGTTCAGCCGTTGGAGGAATGTCTTTCGCAGGTTGAGGCGGCCTATTCCAAGCAGCAGTCTCGCGAGCTGGCCTATCAAGCGGCGGCCAATTTTGCCGATCGTTTCATCGATCCTGCCCAAGGGATTGCGGAGAAGCTGAATTTTGCGGTTGATGCCGTTGCCGCCGGATACACGGTTGTCACGACGGCATGGTTCTCGGCCAATGTTCCGCCGGTTCAGTACACCGTTGCGGGGGCGTTTTCCGATGCTGTTTTCTCGATCGATCCGGAAGCCACCAATCTTGTCGATCGCATTGCCGATCCGATTGGAAGCGAAGAATCGGATGAGGCTTATGTCGCCGTTTTGTTTGATGTTTCGCCGGCGCATGTTCCTCCCTTTGAGGACGTGAAGGCGGACGTCGAGCGCGACGCTCTCCAGAGCAAGGTCGAATCGGCTTTTCAGGCTGATATCGCACATATCCGCGAAGCGTTGTCGGCCGCCATGAATGCCGGCAAGAGCTTTGCCGAAGCCGCTCAGGATGCCGGCTTGAAGCTTGGAACGAATGTGGTCCTTTCCACGATGGATGCCTACGGCAAGAATCCTCCGATTGAATCCGCCCGTGCGGTCGTGTCCGAAATGAAGCGATTGGGGCAGGGGGATTTCTCCGCCAATCCGATTCCGGTCAAGGATGGCGCCATGTTCTTTACGGTCTTGGATCGCAAACCCGGCGATTCGACGACATTCTCCATTGTTGAAATGCAAGCCAAGCGCGAGTTGCAGTTTTCGCTATCCGAGACGATTTGGAATACATGGCTTGCGAAAAATCTGGAATCCTCGAATCCAGAGCCTTCCGAACCATGGGATGACGAGGCGGGTACCCTCGACGACGAGGACTAGTCCTTCCACTTTACCGCTCTCGCCCGCGTCGCCTACCCGTCGCGGGCTTTTTCGTTTCCCGGTGGATGTCCTAACGGGATACGGCTTTGCGGGGGTCTTTTCATGAAAACACAGATTTTGGTTGTCAAGCTCAGTTCTCTTGGAGACATTTTGCACGCATTGCCGATGGTTGCGGCGTTGCAACGGGAGCTTGACGCCGAAATCGACTGGGCGGTTCAACCTGCCTTTGCGGGATTGGTGGAGTCGTTTGCCTGCGTTGCGAATGTAATCCGGACACCGCGGCCATCGGACTTGCTTGGCTATTTCCGGGTATTGCGCTTCATTCGCCGCAAACGATACGATCTTGTTCTCGATTTGCAGGGATTGATGAAAAGTGCGATTGTGGCGCGTGCGGCACGTGCTCCGCGCAGAATCGGCCCCTCGTTTGCCCGGGAAGGATCGAGATTTCTGTATTCGGAACTGTCTTCTACGCTTTGCCGGAAACGCAGTCGCCATGCGATTGACGAAATCTTCGATTTTCTCGGGAAACTTTCGATTCCGGTTCCGGAGAAGGTCTGTTTTCCGTTGCGGTTACCGGAAGCATTGCCGGATGAATGGGGCAAAGAAGTTGCGAGCGAGCCGGGTCCCCGCATTGCAATAGCCCCCTTTTCCCGGTGGAAAACCAAGAATTGGCCGGCGGAGCATTTCTCCGCCTTGTGCAGACTTCTTTCAACACGATACAAGGCTCGCTTGTACGTGATTGGCGGTCCGGGCGATCGAGAGGCGGCGCAAACCATTGCGGATGGAGCCGGTGTGCCGGTCGCCAATCTTTGCGGAAAGCTATCGCTCTTGCAATCGGCGGCTTTGCTACGGGTATGCACGGTTTTGGTGACGAACGATTCGGGTCCCATGCATCTGAGTGTCGCGGTGGATACGCCGTGCGTGGCTCTGTTCGGTCCGACTTCACCGAACCGGACGGGACCCTACGGTGGAGCGCATATCGTTTTGCAAGGGAAAGAACTTCCGCAATGTTGTCCGTGTCATAAGCGGGTTTGCCGGCTCAAAACGGGTGTCTGTCTTCATTCGATTTCGCCTGAAATGGTTCTGTCGGCTGTCGAAGAGAAGTTGAAAGATTCGATTTGAAGAGCGGCGCGGTGAGCCACCGCTGGCGGAGTCGGGAGTCCCGACGGCCGGCGTTGCGCGTGCTGGGAGCGTTTAGACAGATTTACCGGATTGACAGGATTACCCGGCACGGGAAAGCCACAGCGGATGAAGAGGATGGATTTTGGGTTTCTGGGGGGGGGCAATGGCGCAGGTGCGTGGGTGGGCTGACCGGTGTGCGAGAGTGTGTGGTTGCGGGGGATACAGAGGGGGCGGCGTATAGCGAATGAGTTTTATGGTTTGAAGGGGATGAATCGAGAAGTGGGAAAATCCGGGGAGACTTCCCAAAGTAAATGCGACTAATTCTGTGCCATGATGACCCATGGTCGCATT
>JBJEVW010000055.1:0-4692 GCA_051884735.1 Kiritimatiellia bacterium
GCTCATGGATGAGCCGACCAGTGCCTTGGATCCCATTTCGACATCTCGGATCGAAGAGCTTGCAATGGGGTTGAAAGAGCGGTATACAATTGTTATTGTTACCCATAACCTTCAGCAAGCGGTGCGCATTTCCGACCGGACGGCGTTCTTTTTACTGGGAGACCTGATTGAATACGGCGAAACCGAAAAGATGTTTGCCCAACCGGCATGCAAAAAAACCGAGGACTACATTACGGGGAGGTTTGGATAATGAGAAGCAAGTTTGACGAACAATTGACCCGTTTGAATACGGAACTGATTCAAATGGGAGCTCTTTGCGAAGAAGCCATTTCGCGGGCTGTCAAGGCCTTGGAAAATGGCGATCGGTCATTGGCCGGACAGGTCAAACCGCTGGAGGAGGAAATCGACCAAAAGGAGCGGGACGTCGAAACGTTGTGCCTGAAATTGCTGCTTCAGCAGCAGCCGGTGGCCCGCGACCTCCGGCAGATTTCCGCCGCCATGAAAATCACGACGGACATGGAACGCATTGGCGACCAGGCGGCGGACATTTCCGAGATTGTGTCGGGAATGTTGGCCAACGGGTATGTACCGGAGGATGTCGGCCACATCCGGAACATGGCGGAAGACGTCATCCAAATGGTTACGGAAAGCGTCGATTGCTATGTCCAGAAGGATGTAGAGCGCGCCAAGCTTCTGATTGGGCATGACGATCTTGTCGACCAGGGCTTTGAGCGTGTCAAGCAGGGGCTTATCGGCAAAATTGCCGCGGACTCGGCGTGTGGCGAGCATGCGCTTGATTTGCTGATGATCGACAAGTATCTGGAGCGCATTGGCGACCATGCCGTCAATATTGCGGAATGGGTCATCTTTGCCGTAATCGGCGAGCACAAAGGAGAACGATTGTGATTTGGTGTGTAGAGGATGACGACAGCATACGGGAGATTGAACTGTATACCTTGCGTACCACGGGCTTCGAGGCAAAAGGTTTCGGGGACGGCAAGGCATTTTGGGCGGCTTTGGAGACGGAGCGGCCCGAATTGGTCATTCTGGATGTCATGTTGCCCGGCATGAGTGGTGTGGAGATCCTCCGGCGCATGAAATCGGGCGGGCGTTTTGCCGATATTCCCGTGATCATGGCCACGGCCAAGGGGGCGGAGTACGACAAGGTCCAGAGTCTAGATTTAGGGGCGGACGACTATTTGGTGAAACCCTTTGGCATGATGGAAATGGTATCGCGTGTCAAAGCGGTGATGCGGCGTTGCCGCCCGGAGGGAAAACGGTTATCGGCCGGCGGGCTGACGGTCGATCCGGAGGAGCGGACCGTCACGGCGGATGGTGTTCGCATTGCGCTTACCTACAAAGAATTTGAATTGCTCCGCCTGTTTCTATCCCGGCCCGGCTTTGCGTTCACAAGGGATCGGCTTTTGTCCGATGTCTGGGGGATGGATTATTTGGGGGAGAGCCGGACGGTTGACATGCACGTCAAGACGCTTCGGCAGAAGTTGGGGCGCTATGGCAAGATGATCGAGACCGTCCGCAATGTCGGCTATCGGTTGGAGATTGAATCATGACAAAGAAAATTTTCTATTCGATTTTGTTGGCGGCGGTATCGGTGCTTTTCGCCAGCTTGGTTTTGATCTTGGGGTATCTCTATGGCCATTATCGGGGTGTACAATCCAACCAGTTGCGGGACGAGCTCCGGCTAGCCTCCTACGGGGTCGAGGCGGGAGGGCTTGGCTACCTGCAGATGGCGACGGCGAAACGGCCTTCGGTTTCCTATGGAGAGCAAGTGCGTGAAATCGACTATTTGCAAGAGGTTGCAGCCTCGAGTCGCTTCCCGATTTCCGGAGACTATCGGCTGACATGGATTGGTACTGACGGAACGGTGCTGTTTGATTCCCGGGTGCCGTTGGAGAAGCTGGAGAATCACGGAAACCGTGCGGAAGTGCGCCAAGCCCTAGCGAAAGGCGAGAGCAGCGAAATCCGCTATTCGGACACCTTGACCGAGCAGACGCTGTATTTTGCGCGGCGATTGAAGGACGGAACCGTGTTGCGCATTTCCATCAGCCAGCTGACGGTTCTCGCCCTTGTGTTGGGGATGATCCATCCGATTTTGCTGATTGCATTTCTGGCGGTCGTACTTTCGGCGGTATTGGCGCACCGGATGGCAAAGAGCATTGTTTCCCCTTTGAATCACTTGGATTTGAGCAAGCCGTTGGAAAACGACACCTACGAGGAACTTTCGCCGCTTCTCGCCCGGATTCACCAGCAACACCGGCAGATCGAAGCGCAGATTCGCGAGCTCGCCCGGAAGACGGAGGAATTCGAGCAGATTACGGAGAATCTCAACGAAGGGCTTGTTTTGTTGGACAAGAAAGGCGTAATTGTGAGCATCAATCCTGCGGCGCGCAACCTATTCCATGCAGAGGAGGGGTGTGTCGGACTCTCGTTTCTGATGATTGAACGAGACCATGAAGTCAACCAGGCCATTGCGAATGCGTTGGAAACTGGGCACAGTGAGATTTGCATAGCGCGAGACCGCAAGGAGTATCAGCTGGAGGTCAGCCGGATTTGTACCGAAGGGGGTGTTGCGGGAACTGTCGTCTTGGCCTTCGACATAACGGGCAAGGCTGCGGCGGAACGCAGTCGCCGGGAATTTACCGCCAATGTCTCGCACGAACTGAAGACACCACTGCAATCCATCATGGGCAGTGCCGAACTGTTGCAAAACGGGCTTGTTCGCCAAGAGGACGTGCCGCAATTCATGGGGACGATCCGCACGGAAGCCGGGCGGTTGGTATCGCTGGTTGACGACATTATCCACCTATCGCAACTAGATGAAGGGATTGCGCTGCAAAAAGAGCCAGTGAATCTTCTCGATTTAGCCCATGCGGTTGCCCATTCGCTTGAGGAATGCGCGGCCAAGCGCAACGTCTCGCTGACGGTTTCCGGAGAAGCGGCAAGCATAAATGGCGTGCGGAGTTTTCTGTATGAGCTGCTCTACAATCTGATGGAGAATGCCATCAAGTACAATGTGGAGAACGGGACGGCGGACATAACGGTTCGCGAGGACGGATCCTCCGTAAAGGTAGCCGTGCAGGATACGGGCATTGGCATCCCGAAAGAGTACCAGGCGAGCGTATTCGAACGCTTTTTCCGGGTGGATAAGAGCCGTTCGAAATCGACAGGCGGAACGGGGCTGGGGCTTTCGATCGTGAAGCATATCGCGCAGTATCATCATGCGGCGATTGATTTGCAGAGCGAGGAAAAGCGCGGCACCCGCGTAGAGATCATCTTTCCGAAAGGCGAAAAGTAGGCGGAGCGGGGGTATAGAAACGGGATGGTGCGCGGCTCTACCGCGCACGTGCCGTGGACGACGCCACGGCCGCAAGACACTTAGCGTGTACGCGAGTGGCGGGTCGCCACAGGCACGATGGCGCCGGGGCGGGAGCAGGTGAGGAGCGGCTAAGCGTTTGCCCCGTTCAGCAAGCGTTCGATTTCCGCCTGCGTTTCCGGGATTTGCGCATCGGTGAGATGCGGGTCGCGGATGAGCAAAATGTCGCCAGAGCGTCGGTGTTCGTAGAAATGGATGGTAACGCCATCATCCGTATGGCGCACGGCTCGTTCCACGAGGATACGTTTCCGTTCCAGTTGCAACGCGAGCAAGTAGATGGCGGTGCAGTGATTTTCGGCATCATCCCCTTCCAGAAGGGAGCGCAGAAGCGACTCCATGGTCTCCTTTTTGAGAGGGTTGGCCGGGTCGTTCTTTTCGGGCGGTTCCGGAAAGACGGCCTTCCAGACGCTCATCCATTCGGTTTTGGGGAGTTGCTTCCAGCAGGATTCGCAGAAATCGAGCCGGATATAGTCTGGGTGCGGCTTGACGGCTACGCCCTCTTGCTTGCTTTTTTGTTCCTCGGCGAGTTTTTGGGCGAGCAGTTCGCTTACAAGCGGATGCTCAAAAGGCAAGACGGCGGAGCGCACGGGTGCCCCCGTCTCGAAGGGGGTTCCGCAGCGAATGCAAGAAGCGCTGCGCGCGTGGATGTTCCAGTCGATTCTCGCCATATTCTTTACCGGAAGAAACTCGTGAAAAGAATCCAATTGATGCCGAGCGCATAGAGGGAAACGATGAGGTCGTCGACCATGATGCCCAACCCGGCTGGGAGCGACTGCGAACGGTATGCGGGAAATGGCTTTGTGATATCAAGGATGCGGACAACGACAAAACAAACCGGCATGAGCCAGACGCATGCCTGCCAGTATGGGGTCAATCCGAGCATGCAAACCGGAAAGGTAAAATACTCGTCGCAGACGATTTTCCCATTGTCTTTGATGCCGCCCAAATCCTTTTCGGCGATACTCGCGCAGGGAATGCCGAGAAGGAAAAGCACGACGCACACGAGAATTTGCGCCCAAACGGGGGCTGCGAGCATGGCAAAAAGCCAAACGATAGCACAACCGAGGATGGAGCCGACCGTTCCGGAGGCAAAGGGACTGTACCCGAGGCCGAATCCGGTAGCGATGATGGTGGCGGTTTTGCGGATGGCTTTGTTTGGAAGGGAAGGGTAAAGGAAAGACATATCAGCACCTATGCCTCTAAGTCTACCCTTCTTTCGTACCGGGACGCAAGTCAGCCGGTTTGCCACCCTTATCCCGGTTTTTCGGGGTAAATTCTTCCGGGCCCGGGTCAACGCC
>JBJEVW010000056.1:0-4660 GCA_051884735.1 Kiritimatiellia bacterium
ACGATGACCACCCGACGTCATAAGTTATGGACTGTCGTCAGAGAGATACGGTTCAGATCCCAAAAGCCAACATCAAAAGCAAAAGCAAAACAACCGTGTCGGAGGTCGCAAGACTTGCCGCAATCGGATGACCTTAGCCCCACGCCAAGGATCCAGCATACGGGAAGCGCTGGCCATGGCAACGGCGACATGCAGAACGTAAATCCGGAATTTGCCGGGCAATCGTCGAAATGGCGAAAGGATGACCGCCCAAGATGTTCGCCACCCTATCAATCAAGTCGAATGCGTTCGCGTTGGAGATGTTTTCCGGGAAGGATTTCGGTTTGGCAAAGATGCTCTCCACCACATCGTCATTCGCGCTGATCGTGCTCCCAATCGCTACAATGTGACCGTCGCGGTCAGATAGATTCCGGCGACAACGCAAATGGCGGCGGTGATGCGCTTCGACCAGCGCTCGAAGGCGGCGAGCGCATCGAGCAGCCGCGCCGCACGGCTGGACGCGAAGGAGATCGCGAACGCGGCGGCCATGACGGGCAGCACCGATGCGACGCCGAAAACGGCTGAAAGCAGAATCGGCGCACTTCTCTCCACCGCAAGCGGAAGCAGTCCGCCGAAGAAGAGCGCGGCGGACGACGGACAGAACGCGAGCGTCAGCAGGACGCCCAGCGCGAACGTGCCAGCCGATCCGCCCGCCGAAAGCCGGGCGCGAAGCCTGTCGTATCGACCGGAAGCCGGCAACGACGGCAACGGCACGAGGTCGAGAAGGAACGCGCCGACGACAATGAGCAGCGGCCCTGCAAGAACGCTCATGTGCTTTTGCAGCGCGTGGGAGAGCGTCGGCGCGGCGGCGAGTCCGGCCGCGAGTGCGGCGGCGATGGCGACGTATGCCAATACGCGCCCTGCCGCGTAGGCGAGCGCGTTCCAGACGACGTGGCGCGGATTGGCCGCATTGCGGACGATGATGCCGACGGCGGCCACGTTCGCGGCGAGCGGACACGGGCTGACGGCGCACAGGAGCCCCAGCCATGCGGCGGAGAGGACGGCGAGGACAATCTGCACCGCTACTCCTTGACGGCGGCAAACGCCGCGATATTCCTGGCGAGGTAATCCTTGAACACCGCTTCATCGTGCGCGAGACTCCAGCATTTGTCGAGGACGGTGAAGCGCGACTCGCGCTGCAGGACGACTGTTCGCATCGTGAGTCCGAAATCGGCGACGTAGTGTTCGTTCGCGGGTTCGTCGAGGTTGACAACCTTCACCTCGACGGCGGGCAGGTTGTCCGCCACCTCATGCACCATCTTCTCCATGCGGTTGCATGTCATGCACCGCTGGCGTCCGTGGAAGTAGAATACCGTGAGCGACGACGCCTCGGCGACGTCTTCCTTCACAGTCGCGGCGGCCGGTGCTTCCGGTGCGCCGTTGAACGCGCGCAGGACGGCGATGGCCGCGAACACGACGAGGGCGAGTCCGGTCAGGCGTTTCCATACGGGCTTTTTCCGTTTGCATTTGCAAGAGCAGCAACAAGCTTCTTCTGTTGTGTTGTTCATGGTCTTGTTCCTTTCAGTAGGCGAGGTTGAGCATCCAGCCCGTGAGCGTGAAGAACACGAGCAGATAGACGGCGAACAAGGCGAGCAGCCGGAACGACATCACCTGCTTGAGCATGATGAACTCCGGCACGGACGCGGCGGCGGCAGGCAGCATGAACGCAAAGGCCGTGCCGACGGGCAACCCCTTGTCGATCAGAGCGGCGGCGACGGGGACGATGCTCGTCACGTTCGCATACGTTGGAATGCCGACGACAACCGCCAGGGGGACGCTCCACCAGTCGCCGCCGCCGAGATGGGCGGCAATGAAGCCCTCGGGCACGAAGCCGTGAAGCGCCGCGCCCAGTCCGATGCCGACGACGACCCATGGCGCAATGGTGGCGAGAATCGAGCGCATCTCGTTCAGGGCGAAGCGATGGCGCGAGACCGGCTGCGGTTTGGACTTTTTGCACGCACACGCGCACGGTTTCGCTTCCGGGACGGCGGGCAGTTCAAGGAACCGGTCGGCGCGGATGGCGTCGAAGAACATGCCACCGATTACGCCGCCGCCCATTCCAATCGCGACGTAGAGCGCAGTCAGACCCCAGCCGAGCGAGCCGCCGAGCATCACGACCGCCGCCTCGTTGACGGTCGGCGAGGTGATGAGAAACGCCATCGTGATGCCGATGGGAATCCGTGCCGCGGCGAAGCCGAGGAAGAGCGGAATTGACGAACAGGAACAGAACGGCGTCAGCGCGCCGAGCGCGGCGGCGAGGAAGTAGCAGACAAACCGGTTCCTGCCGGACAGGAAATCGCGAATCCGCTTCGCGTCCACGCCCGCCCGGACGTAGCCGATCGCATAGATCATCACGGATAGCAGAAAGAACATCTTGGGGATGTCCTCAAGGAAGAACGCCACCGCGTCCCCCGCCTTGCCGCCCTCGGCAAAACCGAGCACATCATAGGTTAGCCAATTGGCCAGATAGGTGAATCCTTTAAGCATCATTTGTATCCTTTCCGGATGATGTTTAGTCGTTTCGCTAAATGAATCGACAAAAAAGAAGATACGTCAGCCTCGGCGCGTCTTGAGACATTCGAGCATCTGCGCAATGCATCGGCAGGATAGGCGATAATAGACCTGCTTGCCGCGTTTGTCTTCGGTCACGACCTGGGCATCTTTCAAAACGGAAAGATGCCGGCTGATGGTCGGAAACTTGTCGCCCACAGCCTGGACGAATTCGCAGACGCAATGCTCCGCGCCGTCGGAAAGCTGCTCGACAATCCAAAGACGCGTCGGGTGACCGAGCGCCTTGAAGAAGTCCGCATTGGACTGCATGGCCGTTTTGTCGCACTTTTTCATCGGGCGTGTCTTGAGAATATTTAGCGATATGGGAAAATGATATTGCAAAGAAAATGGGAAGTCAAGCGCGTTTCCAAATAAAAGCAAAATGTGTTTTTCCTCCTTCGGGAGACCACGCTACGTCCGCCACACCGACCAATCGCAGATTCGTCCTGCAATGCGCATCTGTTCCGCGATTGATGATCGCGGTATCTCTTTCGTTTTTTGAACGATTCTCTTTGGATACTGCCAATAAAACCCCGCCACCGCTCGCGCCGTTGCAGGTTCAGGGGTTCTATGATAGAAGCGTTTCTGCCGACAGGGGGTGTGGAGAGATTCGCCGATCCGCACAAAAATGCCCTCCCGCGTATGTCCCGTACATGCATAAAAGCTCAGCCCTATCCCATGAAAATCGCCCAACGACAATTCCGCCGCCTCCCCCTTCTCCGTGCGCGACTTCTTCCCCTGTCAGCCGCCGTGTTCGCCTCCCTGCTCTTTTCCTTGCAGCCCACAGGAGCGCAGGAAACGCCCCCGAACGAAGACGAATGCAACCCCATCAATGCCATTGTGAAAATCGAGGTCAGCACCTCCGCCCGCAGCTTTTCGCTACCATGGATCGTTCTCCAAGAAAGCGGAAGCGGATCCGGCGTCGTGATTGCCGACAATCGCATTCTGACCTGCGCACACTGCGTGTCGGACGCCATCTTCATTCGGGTCCGGAAAAACAACGAAGACGCCATCTATCACGCAGAAACGGAATTCATCGACCATGATCGCGACCTGGCTCTCCTCAAGGTGGACGATCCGGCGTTCATGAACGGCATCATCCCGATGACGATCGGCGAGACGCCGCAGGAACAGGCCGAGGTCATTGCCGTCGGCTTCCCGACTGGCGGAAAACTCATCTCGTATACGCGCGGCATCGTCTCCCGCGTCGAAGATATCGAATATACGCATGGCAAGCAGGAAATGCTCGCCGTCCAAGTCGATGCTGCCATCAATCCGGGAAACAGCGGCGGCCCCGTCCTCGATATGGAGACGTTTCGAATCGCCGGCATTGCATTCCAGGGACGGAACGATGGTGAAGCCCTCGGCTATATTATCCCGGCGGAAATCGTAAATTGCTTCCTGAAAGACACGGAGGATGGTCGGGTGGACGGCATCCCCGAACCGCTTTTCTCCATTCACACGCTCGAAAGCGAAGCCAAACGGCGGTATCTGGGGATGACACCCGAACAGTCCGGTTGCCAGATTTCACGCGTTTCGCCGACACTCGGAACGGACTCGATCCAAGAAGGCGATATCCTTCTCGAAATCGATGGATACTGCGTGGCAAACAACGGATCCATCCGGATCGGCGGCAACCGCATCCGGACTTCCCGCTATCCGTTCTATCTGCGCCAAATCGGCGAAGAGATTCCGGTAAAGGTTCTGCGAAACGGCAAAATGGTCGAAACCACCGTCCGCACCGGAAAATACAATTCCTTCGCCCAACGCTTTCTCTACGAAAAAGAGCCGGACTGGTTTGTGTGGGGCACCCTCGTCTTCACGACATTCTCCTACAGCTACGCAGAAGAAGCAGCCTTCCAGATGCATGACGATGTGAACGAGGAGAATCTGGAAAACCCGGATGACCGCTTCGTCATGCTTTCGATGGTTTTCAGCGATCTGAGCGTAGAAGGATATCTCGGCATGAGCGATACCCATGTCCGAAGCGTAAACGGAACAAAGGTACGCAACCTGAACCGTATCTCTTCAATTTAGGCCATAGGTATAGTCGTTTGGGGTGTTGCGGGAA
>JBJEVW010000057.1:0-4634 GCA_051884735.1 Kiritimatiellia bacterium
AAACATTCCCCGTCTCCTCGGCACTTGGAAAAGACTGCGGCATTTTTGCGAGACGGAGAAAATTATCGTTGAGCCTTTGTTTGCAAGGGTTGATTCGGTTCCGGAAGCATTCATTCCGAGAACAGGGATAAGGGTGCGGGTGTTTTGATGCTTGAGAATCGAGGGGGCTTTCCCTATAATGGGCTGGTATGAAAAACATGTCTTTTCGAAAGTTTTTTTGGGTTCTTTGCCTGACGTCGGCTTTGCTTCCGGAAGTCTGTCCGGCGATTTCGTTGTTTGACGGTTCCCGCAAACGCTTGTACAACGAAGGTGTGGCGGCGGTTCAGTCGGGCGACAAGGCGGGCAAAGAAGGCCGTCCGCTGGACCAGCTCCAGTACTATCGCACGGCGCAAGCGAAGATGCGCGAGCTGGCGCAGAAAGATTCCGAGTACCGTCGGGATGAGGTCAAGGCGCTTTGGGAAGAAGCCGGCGAGAAGATGTCGGCGGTTGCGGCAAAGATTCGTGCCGGGGAGATTGTCGTTCCCGATCCGGATCAGATTTTGTCGGCCCGGGAGGGCGGGTATGTCAGTTACGAGGAAATGGAAAACAAGCCGGCGACGATGCCGGATGCTCCGACCTACCGTCAAAAGCCGCCGGAGGTTTTGTTGAGAACAACGGCGACGACGAGCAATGGGCAGGAAGAATCTCCCGATGAGGAGATGGAAAATCCGCTTTTTGCCAATGCCGGCAAAAAAGAGAGAGCTGCGGAGCAGGCGCGGAGTCAGGTATCGGTGGTCGTGACCGAGGTGGACGAGAATTCCGAGGTTGCGAAGTTTCCGCTGGAAGACCGGTTGCGCGTTCTTCAGGTTCGTCAGTGGCTTGAGAGCAAGCGGGAAGCGGACGCCGTTCTGGTTCTGGAGTCGGTGCTGGAGAAAGAGGGAGAAGCGACGACGATTACGACGCGTCTTCTGTATGCGCGTGCGCTGTTGGCTTGCGGAAACTTTTTGCGTGCCGGCATGGTTCTCGAGGCGTTGCCGAAGCGGAAGGCGGTTGAGACCGACCCGATGGTCCGTTCGTTGCGGGCTGCGGTTGCGATTGCGAAGGAGAATTATCCGGAAGCGCTGTTTCAGCTGGAGCAGCTCTGGAACGAGTCGGGAAAGACGTATGCGGATGCGCTTGTCGACATGACGTACGTTCAGTTTCTGATGGATCCGGTGTTGTATCGCAAGGAATGCATTGATCAGTATCGCCTTGCGGTTGAGCGCGGTGCGGCGCGCGATCGTGCGTTTGAACGGACGCTTCAGATTGACGTGGTCGAGTAAGGCTCTGGTATGAATCGCAGCCGGCTTGCCCGAGGGCTTTTGCTTGGGTGGGGCGTTATCACCTTGTTGTTGGCCGGGTGGTACTGTTGGCGTGTGGCCGATATCGGGAAGGGACGCGATGCGGGAGTTGCCGTTCCGGTTGTCGCGGCACCGGGCGTGCCAGGGTACAAGCCGGCGGAGGCACCCGGGGCGGAGCCGCAGCCGGTTTGCGTGATTTGGGACGACCGGCTTGTTGCAAGCGATGCGAAGCTCTCGTATTCGCGGGCGAGAAATGTGAATCGTCTATTGCAGCGTGCCGGGATGCGGTGCGGGCTTTTTCCGGTCAGCCGTTTGGAGCAAGCGCTTTCGAAGCCGTGCCGGGTGGCGCACCTTGTCTTGCTCCATTCTGCGGGCGAAGAGGAGATTGCGCGGTTGAGGCGGTTTTGCGAGGAAGGCGGACAGGTGGTTGTTCAGGGTTCGCAATCGCTTATGCTGATGCGCTTTTTCGGGGTACGGCCCCGGAACAAGACCTTGTCCATGCGAAAAGACGATTGGATCGGGTATTCGTTTACCCGTGCTTCCGGAGATTTGGCGGGGATGCCCCCGCGCATCCGGAATACGACCACGATGGTGTTGGATTTGAAGGCGGAGCGCAAGCCGGTAAAGGTTTTGTCGTATTGGGAGAATACACGAGGCGGGCGAAAGGACGAGAATCCGGTTGCCCTTTTCGAAGGTCCGTACGGATTTTGGATTACGCGTGCCCTGTATGAAGAAGGAAGTCTGGAATCGAGAGAGCAGATGCTGGCGGTTTTGACGGGTGCGAGGCATCCGGAACTTTGGGAAGAAGCCGCGAAAAACCTTCGTGCGCTGACCTGGAGCCGGTTGGGAGCCCGAAATCTTGATGATGCGGAGAAGCGTCTTTTGAGACAAGCGCAAGGCGAAAAGCGGCGCAGGGCGGTACGGGACGGATTTGCGCGCTTGCGGGCGCAGGAAAAGCAGACGTTGCGCGGCAGGGCGGCGGCGGAAGTGGCGCGGGAGGCGTTTCGCGAAGCGCAGCGAATCTATGCGGCGGCGCTTTTGCCGGAGCCGGGGGCGTTCCGGCGTGTTGCGGCATGGGCCAATGCGGATCTTGTGGAGCAGATGCCGGAAGGCGGCGGATGGCAGGCGGTTGCGGATGCGTTGGCGCGGGCCGGCATCACGGATTTGCTGCTGCAGGCGGGATCTTGCGCATTGGCGGAGACGCCGGTTTCCGGCGTGCCGCCATCCGCATTGTTGCGGCGAGTGGGCGATCCGTTTCCGGCGGCGATTCAAGCCTGCCATACGCGCGGCATTCGCGTTCATGCTTGGGTGGTCGTGGGCGATTTCCATGGTGCGACATCGGCCCGGAAGAACAGCTACGGGAAGACGGGACGTTTGTTGCATTCGGCGAATGGCGAGACGCTGCCTTGGCTGAACCCCGGACATCCGGAAAATGGCGTGGAATGGGAAAAAATGGTTTTGGAACTGGCAAAGGTGCCTGGACTGGATGGAATCAGTTTTGATTTTTTCCGCTATCCCGAGCAGAAAATAGCGGAAAAGAAAGACCCGGAAGTTCTGACCGGACTGCTCAACCGGCTGACGAAGGCCTGTGGCGACAAGATTCGGTCGGTTGCCGTTTTCGGCAGTTATCCGCGCTCGATCGACCTTGTGGGACAGGATTGGCAGGCGTGGATTGACGCGGGGCTTGTCGATTGGGCCATTCCAATGAATTATGCGCCCAATTGCGGTGTCTTGCGGTGGATTGCCAAGCAGCAGACGCGCAACCGTGAAAAGTTGTTGTCCGGCATCGGCATTCATTCGAACGAGGCCTTGATGGATGTCGTCGAAATGGTCGACCAGCTCCGGTTTTTGCAAAGCGAGGGCTATGGCGGGGTATCGTTTTATCTGTTTGACGTCTCCTTTCTGCGGGAAAAAGTTCCGGCGCTGGAAATGGCGCGAACGGTTGAAGCGGGGGATGCTGGACGGCCGTGAGACGGTAACGCGATGCGGGGACGAGCCGGGAGTCCCGGCCAGCAATCATCGAGCCCTATCGCCATTCCAAACACAAAATCGCACGCACACCTCAAAGCCATGTGAGTTAATTTATTTCCCGCAGAGAACACAGAGACGCAGAGCCATTATGCCCGCGAATCCGAACAAGGGTTTTAGGATTGGCGCCGCCCGTGCGCGTGATGATGTTGCGGACGAGCAGAAGCTCGTCCCTCCCTCGACCCCGATCCCTGGGCGAAAAGTGCCCACTCTCTGCATTTGTTGCGTTCCATTTTCTTTGCGAGCCGGGAATCCCGGCCGCCATTACGCACGTGCATTACCCGGGTGGCACCACTTGAAAAAGAACGCGGTATTTTTGCGATACGGAGAAACGATTGTTAAGTCTTTGTTTGCAAGGATTTGACTCGTTTCCGGAAGAATTCGCCCCAAAAAATAGAAATGGGATAAGGTTGAAAATAAAAGAACGCTTGACACTTTAGTACTCGTGTTCTAAAGTAAGAGAAAAAGAGGGTTTCCGCATGGATTTTTCCCCGCGGACGGCTTCTCTTGCTTTGTTTCGAAAGGTCAAACGATGAAAATTCCAGCTAGCCGTATTCTTTGTCGCATGGTTGCGTTTTTGCTGCCGTCCGTTTGTGTCCATGCGGCGGATATCATAGATTTCGAAGATTATGAAACAGGCTCTGTGAAGGGACAGCCTACGGGCGGGGCCGCGCGATGGGATTCCAATCTTAACCAGACGCAAAGTCCGGTCTGGATTGTTGTCGACGGGGAAAGTCCGGACGGGAGCAAGTGTCTTGCGACCACGGATACGCCTTCCGGTGCCGATCAGTGGGTGCGGGCGGATTATTTCTGGGATGAGATGGCCGTATCGGAAAACGGCTTCGATGCGGAAGGAACCTATTTGCTTTCGATGGATATCTGTATGCCGCAGTCGGCGCTGACGAACGGAAACTTCGACGTCTATGTCAATTACATGCAGGGAGCCAATCCGCTAGGCAACAAAGGGACGCGGGTGTCCTATTTTGTCATTGGCAGCAATGGGAATCTTACCTTGCAGGATGCGGGGTGGAAGCGTTTGAACGGCTTTCTCTATTCCGCCGCGGGCGGCAGTACGGGTTGGCACACCATTCAATTCCGGATCGACTATGCCGATGGGGTTTATGACATTCTTGCAGACGGAGAGGAGGTCATTTCGGACTATGCCTTTACGTCCGCACCGGAGACGATGGCCTCGTTTCAGGGCATTCGCATCCGCAATTGTCTGAATACGTTGGAGGGAACGCGATTGTTGGTGGATAACATTTCGCTGACGCGGCTGGACCGTCC
>JBJEVW010000058.1:0-19275 GCA_051884735.1 Kiritimatiellia bacterium
CCGCAAAATGGCATTGACGCCTACCCGCGATTTTTTCTCGAGAGCAAGTATTTCAATGTACTCTATGAGCCCATCGTCACCGTAGACATAGTCACTCGTCCCCTTCAATACGGCTGCCGCCTGCGCCTGGGCTTTGAGTAAATCCCATTCCGCCTGCATATTGTCGCGTTGGCGCTGGTAGCCGCTGATGGCGCGCGTGAACGAGCTGTAAGCAGCGAGGAAATCGGCGTAGGCGAGCTGGATTTCGCCGGAGGCCGGACGCTCTCCCTGGATGGAATCGGGCTTGACGACAACGCCGTTCGCGGAAAGCGAATAGCAAAGGATTTTCGTCGTATCGCCCACAATCGCATCCTCCGAAATCGCCTGGACATCGTCGCTCTTGAGATAACCGTTGACCTTGTAGAAGATGTTCGTCTGGACGATCGTGTCCTCGACGGATGTCAGCCCGTAGGCGGCCGTATCCATCCACATGTAATGGTAGAGGTCGGGTCCGTAATAATCGCTCGGATACGTCTTGCCGGGTCCGGTGTCATCGGAATAGGGCCGGCCGTAGATGGCAATCAATTCCGCCGTGGAATTGCACTCCATCATGTCGAGATTGTCGACGATGCCGGCGCGCGATTCTTCGAGCATCCGCAACCGGTTGGAATATTCCTGCGCCCGGTCGAGAATGTTCTTGGCATTGCGGAAGGCGACCTTTGCCCGCTCGCGGATTTGTTCGTAATGGGTGCTGTCCGAAGCGGATCCGAGCGGCGTGAGGTCGAAAGCGATAACGTTTTCGTCCAGACCGAGCGGATTCATCCCGGCATCAAGACGGTCGACCGTCTGCTGGATCGACTCGACGGCCGATGCGAGCTCGCCGATGCCCGAGACCGTGCCGCGATTGATATGCAAAAGCCCCTGGTCGGTATACAGTTCGCCGTCAGCGTCGGCCTCCTGTTCTTCCGGCAAGAGCGAATTGGCGACCGCCCAGTTGCAGAGCGCGCCAAACGCGCCGCGACTGGCCCACTCGCCATAGCCGAAGGCGTTGTCCTCGTCGCTGTCGAGATAGCCGCGCCCAGCCGTGTCGGCATTGGTATCGCGCCACGACTTGAGCGCCGTCAGCTCGACCGTCCGCGCCGCCGTGCGCGCCAACGCCGCGGCCGTTTCGGCGAACTTGGCCTCGTCGTAATAGTCGACGTTAACCACGTTGTCCGCCACATTCATCTCGCCCATCGCCGGCTCGCCCCAGCTGAAATACGGGTTGCGCAACAGCCTGTACCAGCCTTGCAGAGCCGAGAGATAGTGTCCGTAGGCGTCGCCGTGGCCTTGCGGATAAAGCTGGGCCGCGACCGACTCGTCGAGCGTGGCAACCTTGTTGCCGGAAATATTGTAGTTGACGGCGTATGCGACTTCGCCCGCGGTAATGCCCTTGGTGAAGTTCCAGACGAGCCGGTTGTAGTACGGTCCGATCGTGTTGCCGGGAGCGTTGACGCAGGAGCGTCCGCGCAACAGCGCGAGCTCTTCGTCGAGGAGCGTGGGCACCTGGTTGTCGAAGGCGAAAAGCGAAGACGATGCCGAGCCGTAGTCGATTTGCAGCCCCGCCTCGATTTCGCCGAAATTGGAGCCAAAGCCGATGGTGGGGTTGGCCGCATCGGCGTAGGCCTCGTCGCCCAAGAGCTTGTACAAATCGGCCAGACGCTCGACCGCGAGCAGCAGCTGCTGGTTCGCCGCATGGTTGTTTTCGCCTTGCAGCAGGCTCAGCGATTCGGCCTTGTTTAGAATCGTGCGGTAGAGTTCGATCAAGCCGACCGAGGTGAGGTTGTCCTGGTTGAGCGCCACATCGCCCGTATAGGGCTTGCCGGCCTGTTGCATCCAGCTGACGGCCGTTTCGGCCTCGTTGTTGTAGAGGTCGGTCATGCGCTGCGTGAAGGGCGTGACGTTGTTGAGAACGCGCTGCACCCAGCCTTCGGCCAGCGCGGGCGGGTTGGACCAATCCGACCACTTTTCGCCCATCACCGCGTAGGCCGGCGAGTTGGTGTCGGCCGCGCGATAGCGGCAGGCGTAATAGGTGTTGACCATGTTCGCGAGCGTGTCGCCCTGGCCGCCGATGGTAAAGGATGTAAGCCCTCTGCTCTGGCCGGGATCGAACTTCAATTGATAGACGCTTTCGTCGTCGAATGCCGTCGGAACCGTGCCGTCGATGGACGGCAGCGCCTTGCGCCATTCGAAAATGTAATCGCTCGCCTTGCCGCCGAAAGTCGCGGAATAGTGCACGTCAAGCATTTGCGAAAGCAGGTTCAAGGGATCTTCGCGCGTCACGACCCGGCCGGTGTAGTATTCCGGAGCCACCCGCATCACGTGCATGGAAATCGGATTCGACGCGGCGCAGAATTCGTTTGTCGCGTCGTTTTCGATGACCACGACCCAGTTGGTCTCGCCCATCGCCGTGAGCGCATAGTGGTCGGGCGCGGAATAGGTGGCGACGGCTTCCAGATGGCCGTTGCGAAGGCCTTCGGCAACGGTCGTCGGAAGCGCCGGACCGAGCGCGGCAAGCTGGTCGAGCGCGGCGATGAACAAACCGTATTCGCTCTCGGTTTTGAAATCTTCGACGAGTGCCTTGACGGCCGCCACGTCATCCGGCGAAAGCACGTTCAGATAGATCAGCTCGACCCCGCCCGAATTCGACTCCTTCACGCCTTTCAAGACCAGCCGGTCGGTCGTCGGGTCGATATAAAGCCGCTGGGAAAGCGAGGGCGGAACGCCCTGGAAATAGTAGAGGCCCTTGTTTTCCTGCAACTTCTCGCCCGGTCCCGTCTTCAAACCGATGTTCGCTAGCTCCGTGGACTTGAATTCCAAATCGGCGGACCGGGCAACCGTCGGATCAGACAAGAGCGCCACATTCTCGACATTCTCGTCGGGGTACACGACCGCCATGGAACTGGCGTTCCACATTTCGGGCAGTCCATTCTCGGCCGTTGTGAGCATTTGGCCGATCTTCAGCTCGGACGCCGTCTCGGGCCATTCGACGGTCCAATGCCACGGCTCGGGTTTGGCGGTGTTCGTACGATCGAGATACGCCAGCCAGGGGACCGGGTCGCCGACTTTCGGGGTCGTCAAACCTTCCGGCCAATCGAACGTTTCCTGCTGGGCGTAGTACATGAAAATATCGAACTCGCCCGCACAGCGCGCCCAAACCTGTCCTTTGCGGTCGCGATAGGGCGGCTTTGCCTGCGAATCCCAGAAGGTCTCGGCCAGCCACGGATTGTCGAACGAAAGCAGCGGCTTGGGTCCGGGCAGTTGCCGGCCGGCTTCGCAAGTATCGGCGAAGGCCGTGTACAGCGCATTCGTCGGGACGACATGCAGATATTTCATCTTGCGCACGCCGTCCTGATCGTACGAAACGAGCACGCCCGGCGGCGAGGCCTTTTTCGCGCCCGCGTCATTGAGATCGCATCTTAGCGCCCAGACGACATACCCTTCGTCCTTCGCTTCGATGTAGGCATGCTCTTCGTTCGGATTGTAGCCGGGCAACTCGGCATCATTTTGGCGGTAGATTCGCGGGGCATGGTCGGACTGGATATAGCTGCGTGCGGCGTGCGGTGCGCCGGGCTCGTCTTTCAGGCAATCGACCGCCCGCAGAGAAGTGTCCAGCACGAGATCGCGTACGAGGCGGACATTCGTCGCGCCATCCGCCGCGAGATCGTCCGCATCGCGCAGAACAGGCATGAAGAAGGTGAGTCCCGGTTCATTCCCCGCCGTCCACAATGCCGCATGGACGAGAACATCGTCGCGCGTCATCGCCTTGTTCCAGGTCTGGACTTCGTCCAATACGCGCATGCGGCAAACGGTTTTGCCGGACGAGGCGCCGAGCCGGCATTCGCCGAATTGCGCGGAAAGCGCCTCGCGCATCTGTCCGTCCACAGCATTCGTCGCGGACGCGTACGTTTCTTCGCTCTGCACGTGCAGAACGGCTTGCGTTTCATCCCACGACAAGGCGAGGTATCGCCAATCGTCGCTGTCGGCGCCGGCGACTTTCAGCTGCTTGCCGCCGATGGTCGCCACGAAGTTGCCGTCCTGGATGTCGAGCGCGATGCATTCGACGCCGTTCGTTCCCTTGAACGAAACCAGAGCGCTGTCCTTGCCGGCGGCCGTTTCGTCGAACGGCCGCGTCCACAGCATGATCGCCCCTGCATTTTCGCCGAAATACCGCCGGCACGGCAGTTCCACATAGGCGTCGGCCGTGTCGAACACGAGCGAGGCCCCGTCGCAGAATGTCGATACGCCCGCACTGCCAAGCTGGGATGCGATGGCGATTTGCGCGGCCTCCTGTGCTTCCGGCCACCCGACCCGGTAGACTTGCGGCAGCGCAGGCACCTTCAGCGATTGCGACATGCCATCGAGTTGCACCCGGCTCGACCACCACACTTCGAGTTTGTTCGTGACCGCTTCATCGAGCGAGGCCGTCACGGGATAGATGATCGATGCAAAACCATTAGTGTTCGTGCCGCTTTCGGTGTAGATTTCGGGATTCCACACCGGACTCGACGCCGGCTCGTAGATATAGCCGGGAATGTCCGCATCCACCGCCAGCTCGCGGCCTGGGGCCAGGCCGGAAACCGATCCGCCGCGCAAGGCGACACGCGTGCCGACGCACACGAGCGTCTCGACCGAAAGATCGAACCAGGTCTGGTCGGTGCGCAAAATCGACTCGACCGGCAAAAACCAAATATTGTCATCGCCCGTGATTTTCAAGAGCGACCGGCCGGGTCCGTATGTCACAAAACCCTCGTCGCCGACTTCGCGGGCGTGGTTGGCGACATTGCCGAGGTCCTCCTGCCATTTCATGATTTCGGCGGTGTAGCCTTCCGGAATCTGGATGCCGCGCCCCGGCGTGGCGGGCTCGTCGCTGCGCACGAACTTGACCGCGTCGGCGGGCCAGTCGACGAGATATTCATCGACCTCGAACGGCCAGGAAACGCCTTGCCGGTCGACTTCCATCCAGTAGATCTGCGTCTGGTTGCGCGTGGTGTCGTCCGTGGGACGCAAAGCAAATACGCTGCCGTCCTTCGGACTGTACGGATAGATTCCCTTGTGCTGGTACAGGTAAGGGCCTTTGCTGTCGCCTTCCGGCGCATCCAAATGGGTCGGCGAGGCCGTCAGCCCCGCAATGCTGTAGCCGCGCCCCGAAGGCTTGAGCTCGTCGCCCACCGAGGCTATGCGGACATCGGTTTGCGGCCTTGAGACTTCAATTGTCTGCACGTCGACGATGCGATGATTGGGCGCGGACGAATCGTAGTAGACCATGACCACCTGGCCTTGCAGTTCGCCGGCGGCATAGAGCGTTTTCTTGGCGGACGTTTCATCAATGTAAAGACCGCTGAGCACGACATCGCGGTACGAAGTCTCGCCGCCGATCGACGTGCCGGTCGATTCCTTGCCCATCACCTTCGTCAAAATGTTGGACGGACCGAGCAGTTCCACATACTTGCCCGTCAGATCGACCGTCCGCCCGCCATAGCGCGCATCGGTCCAAAAAATGTTTTTCGGACGCTCGCCGGAGACGGGCGAGGCGACAATGACATACGAATTGGTCGTAAGAGCGCCGTCCGCGCCGGCGACGACCCAGGAAAACTGCGAGGTTTCTCCGCGGACGACATAGACGGCCTTGTTGATGGTGTCGAAAAGAAAATTGTCCCGGATGTCTGCCGCCGCGTTGTAAATCCGGTAGGTTTCATCCCAATCGACGCCATCCGGGGCGAGCAGCTTGTCGCCAAGATAGTAAAGCGGCTTGTTGCGCTCGGCCGGAAAGCCCGCCGTCACCGCTTCAAACCGGCGCCCAGGCGCCGACGGGTCGGTGGTGCGGTCGCTTTCGACCTTGTTTGTCTGCGCTCCATAGTTGTAGAACCCGGCCGACGGTGCCACAAAAGCATTCGTGACCGCCCACGCCGCGTGAACCGGATCGACCGTCCCGCCGCGCATCGGCGCGTAGAGCGGCGTCGCGCCCGGCGATGCGAGCGAATAGACCGGACGCTCGCCCGCTCCCGCCAATTGCGCGGACACAATCGCCGCGACACCGAGAATTTCCCGTATTCGAATCGACATCGCCTGTCTCCAGGTTGACTCCATACGTATCAACTACTTCACGCGCATGATGTAGTAAAGCGCATAGTACGGCGGACGGTTCTCGTGGCTTTTGCCTCCGCCCGTGGAGCTGGTCTTATAGACCTTAGATTTGCCCGACATTTTCGAATCGGCGTCGTAATCCTTGTCGGTCCTGCCGGCACTGGATGTGCAATCCAATGTCGTTTCGATTCCCTCCAACTCGTCGTCGCCGGCATAATAGTGGCGGTGTCCCGGAATTTGATCGGTCGTGAGCGTAACCGTCTCTACCCCGCCGGTGGCGTTCAGCTCGTAGTCGGCATTTGCCGGATTGACGCCGACAACGAAACGCGCACGCAAATCCGGGAGCTTGCCGACATAATTCTTGTTGGTCGAGCCGTCGCAAACCGCCCAATGCTCATTGTCGGGCAACTCCGGTTTCGTCCAGATGATAATGCCTCCGACCGGCACCGGAACGACCTCGCTGCCGCCGACGGAAAGCGACTTGTCCGCGGCGATTTCGACATCTTCGTTGACCGTCAGCTTTCCGTTGATGGTTGCGCCCGCCGTGCCGGTGATTTCCCCGCTGACGGTAAGCGTGCCGCCGACTGTCAAATGATTGAACTCCGATCCGCCGGTTTTCTGCGTGATGCCATCCGCATTGATCACCACATTGCCGGACGCGCCGAGCTGAATATTGCCGCCGGCGACGACATCGCCCGAAATCCGGCGCACGTCGTTGGCGACCGCGGCAAAGGGAACCGCGAACAATCGCTGGCGCGGCGTGATTTCCCCGGACGAATCCTTGACTTCTATGCCAACGTAAACGCCGCCGGCCGGAGTGCCGGAAAAAACCTTTTCCAACGAACCGTACGCTTGGGCATCATTGATTACGCTGCCGGTTTCGTCCGAGACTGCGAGGTTGAACACTCCCGTCTCGTCGGTATAGATGGAATACTGTTTACCCCAGAGCAATTTTCCGCCCTGCACGCTGTCCCACAGCCGCAAAATGACATCGTGGCTACGCACGACTTCTCCCTCGTCATTCGTGATGACGTTGCCGTGCTCGTCGCGCAAGGAGGCTTGATAGGTGAACGAATATGTCGTATCGGCCGAAAGCCGTCCCGTGAACAGCGTTGCAATCACTATCGATGCCAACAATCCCAGTTTCTTCATGGTTGATTTCCTCCATTAAATTCTTCGGTAATATCCGTCAAATCGCTTGCCGCAAGCCGTTTCATCCGGAACGTTCCCGACATATCCACGGACCCTTCGCGCCGCAGTCCCTTCAGCGACCAGGTGCAGACGCCTTCAAGCGTTTCCTCGGGCGCCCAGGACGCGGCGCTCGTCGCGTTCCACTCGAAGGTCAAGGTGTTGCCGATGGTGAAAAGCTCGGGTTTCACCGTCGAGAGATAGTTGTCGAAATCGTCGCCGCTCGGGGCGGGGCCGGAGAAATCGGCGTTCTTGCCGTCGTGATCGGGATGCTTGGCGTGACGGAATGGATTGACGTTCGAATGCTCGCCGACTTGCCAGACAAAGCTCGCGCTGCGGCCAAATTCGCCGGTTCCCGACAGAACCGGATGGTCGGCCGGCAAAACGGCCGCCGTCAAGCGGCGTCCGGCAAATCGCGCACGCTGAAGCAGCTTCAGGTTGCCTTCGGCATCGACATGCACGAGCACCCGCACCGTCATCGGCTGGGCGACCGGAACGGGGGGCATCGTCAAAACCGGCACGCGGTTCGTGATCGTCTTGTCAATCGTCCGCCGTTCGTATTCGACTTCGTTGTTCGCATTCGTGACTTCGACATACGTCGTATACTGCTCGATTTTAATCTCATCCGTATATTCGACATCCGGCGCATTCTCGTCGATCGTACGCCCGACTTTGTCGAGCCGGATCGAGGCGGACCACAAACCGCGCGGCCATTGCGTACGCGCGAAAACTCCGCCGTCCGAACAGACGGAAAACGGGATCGTGGTTCTGAAATACGATGGCTGCAGGGAAGAAACGTCCTCCACGACAACCACACCGCCGTATTCCTGTCCGGAATTGGTCTGGTAGCGCGCCTCTTCGCGGTTGACCGCAAGCTGCAGCCGTAGCGTCTCGCCGGGCTTGAGTTCACATTCGTAAGACGTCCGGGCAAGATCGTCCTGCCATTGGGCGTGCCGGACGGTATCGAGGAATTTGACGGCCGGCAATTCGAGCTGGCCTATCCCGCCGGAGGAATCGGACGCGCTCGGATCAAGCCGGATGCGGACGGTGCGGTTGGTGGCGGCGTCGTTCCGGACCGAAACGGCTGCCATGCTCAATTCCGTGCCAAGATCAATCCCATTGACCGGCGAGACATTCAACACGCCGCTCCAGTCGCTGATCTTAGCCGCATCCATCGCAATCGCGCCGCCATTGGGCATCGTTGAATCGCGCCCCATGGCCGAAAGCGACGGCGCGGCAGCAGTGGGCACGCCGCGGATTTTGTACCGCTCGGTCCAATTGGCGTCCAATCCCGAGAAATAGCCGTCCGGCAGCAAGGGCGCATCCGCCCACGACGAAACGCCGATATAGTTGAGCGGAGCCGTAACGCCATCGCTTGCATGCCACGTGATCCGGTAGGCCGAGGGCTCGCCGTACAGATCAACCGCAAAAACGGTCCGGTTGGTGTTGACCGTCACATATACGCCGTTCGCGGCAACCAGCTGGAACGAACTAAAGCCGATTCCGTCGCGCTTCCACATCTTCATGCCGCCATCGACCGCACCGAGCGTCGAATCTTCCGCACTCGTCGTGAACTGCTGCGTTTTCGCAAAAGCGTTCTGGTCGTAAAAACCGACCGTATCCACCGGCCAGCCGGCAAAAACCTTCTCGGCGGGCTCGTCCAGCGTAATCGGCAGGAAGAAAGCATTCCATCCCGGCTGCAAGGTTACGGTATGTTTCATCCGCACCCCGGTAGCCAATGCCGCGGCGCAGAACCAGAAAGAGCAAAGAACCAGACTGCACCTTTTCATTTCAGGCGACCTTTCCAATAGACGATTTCATCCGGGGACAGTTTCGCATCACCGAGAGCCTTTTGCCAGGCGGCATGGACTTTGTCGCGTTTCGCCGCGAAATCTTCGTCGGACATCGCCCCGCCATCATGACGCTCGATCGCCCGCTTGAGCTCGGCGGCGAAAACCGAACGCAATTCGGCCAGCGCGGCCGGGAGCTCATAAACGCCCAATGCCCCTTTGATTCGCCGCTGTTCACGCGGCGGGAAAATGGATAGCGGATACTCCCGCTCGCCCCCGTCGCGGCAGACCATGACGACGCGAGAACCTCGCAGTTCGACAGGTGTAGCCCATACCACTTGATTCGCGGTATTGGTCCAGGCTACAAAAACGGCGAGTACCGGAATCATTATTCCTCCATTTCCAGCCGGTAGAAACGGCTCGGTCCGTTTTTGATCAGATAAATCGTCCGCATCGACCACGTATTCTTGTCGTTCGTGACGCGCTCGGCCGTCGCCGTGCTGTTGGGGTCAAGACGGAATACGCCGCGCTGCCATTCCTCTTTCCCGCGCTCAATCGACGGCGTTTCGTCCACGACATACGAACGCCCCGCATTCGCCTCAAAGGTGAGGGCGATGACATCGGAAGTGGTTTCCGTCTCGTCCGTCGCGGTTAAACTCGCAATGGTTTTGACATGGAAATAGTCGTTTTTGTCGAAGGGATCGGTTCCGGCGAGATATTCCTGATAATTGCTGACGCCGTCGCCATCATAGTCTTTGGCCGGATCAAACGCCGAATCCTCAATCCCGGCCAGAAACATGTCGTATTCCTTCGATTGCTCGTAGACATCGGCAATGCCGTTCCCGTTGGCGTCATCCGCGAGCATCAGCCGCAGATTCAACGTCCCGCCCGGCTTGGCGAGCGCATCGGCTCCTTGCAGAAAGCCACTGTAGAGCGTCCCTTTGGCGTCCGTCACCGAAAGCGAAAGCGCATCGCCCTCTACGGCGTAGCCATCGAGCGCAGACGACGCCATCGGCACCTCGATGCGGTAATTCCACGCGGTGAGACCGCCCGGATCAAAAACCGCCGTTTTCGCCAGCACCGCGCCGGCGGCATTGCGCACGCAAAGGGTAATTTGATCCTTCGCTTCGTAGGCGATGCCGTCGAAATTGACCACGCGTCCGGCGATCGTATACGGACAAAGCACCACCACCGGCGCCTGGGAAAACACCGTCTGGGCAACCGCAACAGCCAAAGCAAGCAGGATTCTTCTCATACTGAGCATTCTAGCATAATGCCTTCTGGAAAGGCAAATGCAGAAAAACCGTCGGGTGCATCTCCGGTTCCGGCCGGACGGAATTGTCTGGACAATCTGGGCGAATGCGGGTAGACTGCGCCGCATCCCTTGGGTTGCTGTTTTCGTTTTCATGATACCGTGCATTCTCGCACGGGAAAACCGGACACGCAACCCTTTTCTTTTTTGCCTCTTACGCAACGGAAACCGATAAGGTTGCGTCACCGGGGGCTTTTGCATTTCTATGGGATGGTAGTGATTTTCCTTTGAATCGGGACGCTGCATATGATATTCTCAAACGGAATCCTGCGAATCCGGTCAGGAGGACGATTGTCCAGCAAATCCGGATTGTTCTCATGGAAACAAACAAGGAAATCAACTGCAACGGAATTGTTCCCGATACGTCATCGACCATGCTTCGGGCATTAGCCGATGATGCGGATTCGCTCCGTTGGACGAAGTTCGTCGATTTATACACGCCGGTTCTGCATTTTTGGTTAAGACGCTTGAAAAACGGGCCATTGCCGTCGCTTTCGCCCGATCTTTTCGATGACATTATCCAGGAGACTTTTGTCTCGATGATGAAGCTCTTTCCGCGCGGCGGCTATCATCGCGAGTGCGCCCATTTCCGCACATTGCTCCAGACGATACTCCGCCGTCGTGCGATTGACTGTCTGGCGGAGAGGAATTCTGATGTTCTGCGTTTTCTGCCGCAGGAGGAGTTGGTGTCGAGTTCGGAGGATGGGAGTCTCCCATCGCTTGATGGCGGTGAGGAGGCGCGCCAACTCCGAGCCGAATTTATCCGGCTTCTGATTGACAGTGTCTTCCGGGACGCGAACTTTTCCGGGCGTTCGAAAGCCATTTTCCGACGATTGGCAGCCGGCGAATCAATAGAAACTCTAGCCGCCGAATATGGTCTGGACAGAAATGCCATCTACCAATTGAAAAATCGCATCATTTCCCGGATATCTTCCAAGGCGCATGCCTTGCAGCGTGTGTCCGGCGACATTCTCGACATGATTTGTGTTCTGGAGCGTCAAGGGGAAGAGAATGGCAATGGTTGAAATTGACACGATGCTCTACGCGTTCAAGGCCGGCGAATGCGAGATGCGCGACAACAGTCTTCTCGGCAATGTGTTGGCCCTTGGTTCGCGTCTGATGGCCGAAGGACGCATTCCTCAGGACGTTGCCGAAGGCGTCAACGGTGCATTCGCGCTTTGTTTGGTGCGGCAATCCGGCACCGAAATCAAGACATTGCATAGCGGAGACGAACTGGAGGTTGGTCGTACTCCGGAAGGGTGTAAAATGCTTTGGGCCATTGACGATCTCTGGATGTCGCGCCGCCATTTTCGCATAATGGTGGAGGAGACCGGTGTGGCTTCGTTGCACTGTCTCGGCGCCCGCAACGGCACCTTTGTGAACGATCAGGCGGTTGAAGGGAGCGTCTCGCTTCGGCGAGGCGATGTCATCCGTGTCGGCTATTCCACCCTTCTCCTGTTGTAGGGAGGGGCTTCTTCGGGGTTCCGGGGGAGACGAGGATTGGCCTTATAACGGGTTCTCGTTGTCGAACCAACGGCGGTTTCTGATACGTCCGTCGGCATGGATATCGGCGACTTGTCCAGCACCCCTGATTTCGAGTTCCGAATCGAGTGTGGCGCGATTCAGGACAATGGAGGAGAAGCCGAACACATGAAGGGTGGCAGACTCCGTGCCGTCTGCCTTGCGAACCGGGCCGGCGACAACGGCCTGGATTTCTCCATCGGCCACATTGAAATACCCGCCTCGTTCCGTTACGCTGACGGGGACTTTCAGCCACTCCTTTTTTGTCGGGAGAATCCCATCCGGAAAGGGAGCGTCATCCGGTGCATTTGCGATGAAGTCTTCGCATTTTGCCAACAGGCTGCGCAATTCGGCGGCGGGGGGCGAAAACAGCAATGTGCCGCCATCGAGCCGGATTTCCATGGTATCGATGGGGATATCGCCGGAGAGCAGGATTTTACCCTCGGGCACCATGACACATCCGGAATGATTCAATTCGGGTGACGCCACAACTTTTTCCAGTGTGGATTGGAGCGTATCGACATATTGGCTGCACCAGGACTGTGCGGCGTTTTCGCTCTTCTGCTGGGGCGTTTCTGTTGCCGGTTCCGGCGGCGTGGGAGTCGAGGCGGAAGGCTTTTCCCATGACCAGACGCAAACGGCGGCAACGGCGGCAACGGCGGCAACGGCGGCGATAATCGGGACGGACCGCCATGGTCTCCGGTTTTTGCGGAGGGCGCCTTCCGCGGCAATGGCCTCCAGTGCCTTCCGTACACCATCGGCGTCCGTCAGCCGCTCGGCGGGCTTTTCGCGCAGCAATGCGGCGAATAGCGGGGCCCACCGGTGAGAGACCTTCGCGGCCATATCGGTTGGCAGCGATCCGGTGTTGTTGGGCATTCCGCCGGTAAGCGCGCGGAACAGCACCAGTCCGAAAGCGTAGAAGTCGGCGGCCAGCCCGACGGTTTCGCCGTGGCGTTGTTCCGGCGCGGCGAATGCCCACGTTCCCGGCGCCATATTGGATGCGGTTGAGTCGGCCGTAGAGGTTTGGCTGCAGGGGACGGCATCTGCAATTCGCTTGGCAATGCCGAAGTCCGAAAGCATGGCGCGTCCATCCGGCGCAAACAGGATATTGGAGGGTTTGATATCCCGGTGAACCACAGGCGGGGAGAGCGAATGAGATGCCTCGATGGCGGACAAAATCTGGAGCCCAACAGTGGCGATGGAAATCTCCGGCAGCGTCTTTCCATCGTCTATCAAGCGTCCCAGCGTAAGCGGTTCTTGTTTCTCGGCAAAGGCGGGGCAGGGGCAATGCAGAATTTCGGAGCAGATGCGGGCGGCGTCTTGGCGCGACGGCAATTGCTCATCCATGACATAGAAATCCAGCCCGGAAGCGGCATCGGTCCCGAAGTTTGTAACGGCGACGATATTCGGATGGCGCAGAGACGCCATGATCCGCGCCTCATTAAAAAAACGCCTATGGTACAAAGAGTCGACATTGGTACTGTCCAAAACCTTTATCGCACAAGAGCGGAGGAGCGGTCCGGTATCGACGGCCAGATAAACCGCGCCCATGCCGCCGGACCCGATACGCCGGACAATGCGGTATTTGTCGCCGAAAATGACATCCGGTTGCAGTTCTGCTGCGCGTTGTCCGCCCGGCAGCGGCAATGTTACGGCCGAAACGGCGCGGTTTGCCGTGTCGTGCTGCTCAGAGGGTGTTTGTGGTTCTGGGATCATGCAAAAGGTTTTCTATACGGCCGGAATGGACATGGCAATATCGTAGCAAAAGCCGGAAACGGAATGAAGGGATTTTCCGCTTACAGAAACTGCGTTTCGCTCAATGTTTCATTGGCTTTGGCACCGGATTCCTTCCAATAGCCACGAGGTTCGTATTCTTCGATATCTTCTCCCTTTTCCGGTTTGGGCTTTTTGTGTTGCGGAGGCCGTCTTTTGGGTTGAACCTTATCTTTGGGAACAGCCACCACAACCATGTAGTGTTCCGGGCTCTCGCATTTTTCCAAAACGGTTTCCATGCCGGAGATTTCCAGCGCATCCAGACCGGAAGCGTCCAATATTTTCCGTTGAGCAAGAAGTCGTGCCTTTGAAAAGCCAACCGCATCGCCACCGTTTTTCGAGATTGCGCGGCCAATCCCAAAAAGATAGCCGCCAACCTCCACGAAACGGTTGGTGGCGATTTCGGTTTCATTTGCTCGGAAGACTTCTCCAGCGGTTGTTGCGGCACAAGGTGCGGCGGTGCCGAAGACCAGCACCGCCGCGAGGACCGTTTCCACTATTCGTCTACCGACTTTAGAAGGCATCGTCATCTACCTCTGCGCCTTGGTTGAAAAGTTTTCCGGTTGAGGAGGGCGTCGGCTTCACGCCATTGGCAACATTTTGCATATTTCGTTGCAGCGTATTGGCATTTGCCGCCTGTTTCGGGCTCCAGGAGCAGACAACGCCGTAAACCATGTATCCGGCAAGCGGATGCTTGCATTCCCATCGCTTAATCGTAGTGATTCCCGCGATCTTCATGGCTGCGGCGGTCGCCTTGACCTTTTGCGAAAAAGCGCTTGCATCTTCGTATGTTTCGGCGGCATTTTCGAATTCCTCAACGCTTTCCGCCTGAACGGAATCGTTCGCAACGGCCACGGTTTCGCCGGCGAATTCCCGCAAAGCCGCCATGGCATTCATGCGAGCCTTGTCGTAGGCGGCATTGGCGGACTGGGCCGATGCCGTTGCTGCGCCGGCCTGTCCATAGGAGACCAATACCAGGCTGCCGTTTTCATCGATTTTCTGTTGGACACCAAAGGTCGAGAGGAGAACCGCCTTGTCCGCAGGAATCTGCTCTTTGACGGGTTTCTTGCCGACGCCGTCGGGGAGGGCCGAACCATTCGACATTGCCGACGCCATAGCCTGCAGTTTCGGCGACCAAATGGCGATAACGCCGATTTCACCCTTTTTGCCTTTCGGGACTCCCTCGAAGGAGCAGCAAACTTGCATGCCGACGATTTTCGCTTTCGCGAGGGAGGAAATCGTTTTCCGGTATTGATCGCTGGCCAGCAGTTTTTTGGCGGCGGCCTCCGCAGCTGCTTTGTCGGCGTTCGGATCGACACCTTCGGCCCGCAGGGCGTTGTCGAGTTTCGCGATGAAGAGGTTCTTCAGTTTTGCGGTCACCTCATTCTCCCCCGATGTTTCCGAGGCTGATTGAGGAGCGTCGAAATTGCCTTCCGAGTAGTCATGTGCGGTTTCGGATGCGATGGCAACACCGAGGTATTCGGCCATTTGCGCCTTGGCTTGGAGCATAGCTTTGTTGTAGGCATTGACGCGCGATTGAATGTAGCCGCGATGATCGATAGGAGCCTGAATGACACCGATGCCGATAGAGACAAAGAACTTGCTGTTTCCTTTGGTATTTTCGCCTTCATTCCAGCCTTTGGCGGCAAGGTAGCTGTCGATCATCTCCCGGACGGAGATTTGTTCGACGGCGGCCTCGTTTCCGACAGTGGCTTCGGGTGCGGTTTCCTGCGCCGGCGCGGGGCAGAGGCATGCGGCGGCAACAAATGCCGCAGTGATGGATGCGTGGATAAATTTCATGGTTTAGGTTTATGTAGATGTTGAAAGGTGGTGAGCGTTACCAAGAAAGGTTCCAGGTATTGGCGTCGCACGACACGGTATCCGGGCGCATACTGGCGGAAGGGAGTGCGGTTTTCAGGGACTTCTCCATGAGTTGGCGGAAGGTATTCATGTCGGTTTGGCAGCGCAGGGAAATTTCTGCGATACGGGTTGCTGCGCTGATTTTGATGATTGCATTGTTGCAGCCGGGAATGGCGTCAACCGTTGTGCGGATGGTTTCAAGCGCTTCCGCGTATGCTTCGGAGTAGTTGTCAAAAACCATGCGGATGTCGCGTCCGGATGCGGCCATTGTACCGATCATGGCGTCGAGCCGTTCGTGGATTCTTTCGTGAATTTCCTTCATGGCGAGGTTAGCCGCGTTGCGGATGCGGCGCCGGCGATCGCCGATGAAAGAAGCGGCTTTGCGCGGGTCGTTGTTGACGGCGAAATACTCCTTGCCAGTTGCGGCGTCCAGCATACGGATTGTGAGCGTCAGCCTTGTTCCGTCGCGTCCGTCCATCGGGTGCGTTTCGTCTGCGAACTCCCATCTTGCCCGCACCAGATAGTCGGCTGCGCGCCGATCGGAGGTAAGCGGGCATTTCCATTCCGTGAACTTTTCCTCCAGCATGGCGTCGAGATCGTCGCGACCGGTTTTCTCGACATGGAACTTTACATTTCCGAACTGAGCCAAGGCTGTCCCGTAGTCCTTCATGAGGCGGTCTCTGGCAACCTTTGCGACAATTGTCACCATCCATACTCCGTCTTGGTTTCCCTCCTCGGTGATACGGAACGACTCAATAAAGCCGCTGGCGTTGGAGAATACCTTGGCGCCGGCGTTCAGGTTGAGCGCGACTTCGGTCGAGGCGACCGATGAGCCGAGCACCATTTCAACGGCGGATGACTTTGCCGAAGCGAGAGCCGCCTTTTGCGCGGTGGGGATACCGCCTTCGGAAATCGGTGCAAAGCCTCTGGCGGAAACGGTATCCGGTCCCAGTTCCGCCATTTTTGCGGCGAGTGCGGCCGATGCGTCGGCGGCTTCCGTTGAGGCGACAATAACGAGAAATGTGTGGCCATTGCCGGTTTTGATTGTCCCCGCGACCTCGGTGCCACGCAAGACGGTGTCAACGTTGACCGAGATGCGTTGCCGGAAGGATTCGTGTGATTCGGTCGTATCTCCGACGGTTGACTCGGTGATGGTAGATTCCTCGGATGCGCTGACCTTTTCGCCGGCGACGAATCCGGAAATCAGGCGTTTGCCAACGAGCCGTGCGCGCTGCAAGGATTCTGCCTCGGAGCTGTTGTCGGCAGAGACGACTTCGGAAATGGCGACGATGTACCAGCCGCCGCCACCGGACGTTCCGGTACGGATGGTCTCGCCGTCCGCCGCCATTTCCCGTGCCATGTCGAGCCAAGGCGCCGGCGCGGCTTGGACCGCGCCGACGGAGAGGAGACAAACGGCAAGTGTGACGAAAGCGAGGGGTTGCAAGTGTCTCATGAGCGGCCCCTATTATTTGGCGATGCGGTATTGTTCGTCATCCACGCCCTGCTTCCAGGTCGGCGGCACGGGCATTCCGTATCCGACGGCATAGACCTTGTTCTCGTTCAAGAAGCCTTTGGGATTTGCCTTGAAGAGTTTCAGGAGTGGTTTGGCATCAGTATCCTTGTCATTCCAACGGCGAACTTCCAACTGCGACGAGCCGGTCTTCTTCGGGAAGGCCGCGGCCAGAGCGATGGGGATATCCACGCCGCCTTCATTTACATAGACGACGCACATTTGATTTGCGCCGATGCCGTCCAATTCGCCTTTATCGAGCGTCAGTTTTTCACCTGTCGCCGTTGTGCCGGTAATTCGGCCGCCGATCGGAAACTCGTTGCCGAGGCGGTTGGCGATTTCGACAAGTGCTTTGAGAGATGCTTGTTCGATGACCTGCTTTTCGTTTTCCGGATTATCCCGGAAGCCGCCTGTGATGCGACCGGATATGCCGACGAATTGCGAACGGGCGGTGCGGCCTTTCGCGTGGCCGGAAAAGGTTACATCGCCCGTCTTCAGGTCTTCGCAGGAGTAGTCGATGTCCACCTCGTAGATGACGAGCGTGTCGGTGTAGCGGTTCAACTTCTCCTTGGTAGCCGTGACCATGCAGGAGAGCGCGATATCGGCGTCCTGCTTTGTGGCTTCTTCGCCCTTGCGGATGTTTTCGGCGAGGGCGGCGCCGCGGTTGAAGTCACTGCGGACGGAGAAGCGGTTGAGTTCCGCCATTGCGCCTTGGAGGCGGGCACCGAGGTTTTGACTGGCCGCGAGAGGCCGTTCGGTATGCGTGCCATCGGCGTTCATCACCTTCTCCTTTCCGTCGATCGACTGGACGAAGACATTCATCCTGATTTTGCGGAAGTTATCGGTGTTATAGCCCGGCGGGAGTTGGATGCGCGGCGCCTTCATCAGTTCCTCTTCGGAGAAGGTTGTGAGTTTAGGCCCCAAGTCGATGGTTTCCGGTGTGGAGGCGCATCCGCAAAGAAGCGCCAGGCCGAGGATGGAAAGGATTTGCGAAGAAGTTTTCATGTGAGTCATTTTCGATGGCACGCGAACGGGTTACTTTTCGATCGGAAATTCTTGAGCGAATTTTTTGTTTTGCGCATCCTGCTTGTTCAGGTCTCTCCAGTACGAGCAGGCCTTGACGGCGTCCTCAAGCTGAGCCTTGATCGTATTGATTTCGGACGTGGGTGCTTTCAGGGCAGTTCCCAGTGCAAACAGGTTCTTTCCCTTCATGGAATCGAGGTTCTTGATCTGATCGAGGGCTCCGGCGACCTTTGCGGTATCGGTAGCGAGTTTGGCAGCGATATCGGCGAGTTTCCGGTCAAGGGAGGTATAGTCCTGCTTTTCAATGAATTGCTTGTAGGCAACAGCGGCCGCGAGATCCTCGGCAGAAAGGGCCTTGCGGATTTCCTCAATCGGGGTTCCGGCGTTCATGTCACGCATGATGGCCTCATAGATGGGGCGTCCGGCATTACGGGCCATGGCGTTGTCGGCACCATTGGCGAGGTATCCATAGACTTCGCCGGGGATGACGGCAATGCCGTTGATGATGGTGGCGATTTGTGCGTCGGAGCTCTTGGAGACAAACTTTTCGACGGGGGCGCGTTTGGATGCCCACTTGGCATATTCCGTCTGGACATCGGACTTCCGGTCGGACTTGCCTGCCCCTGACGAGGCGCATCCGATGGTTAACGATACGATTGCCGCAAAAGCGGCTGCAGCTACGATGGTGTTGAACTTCATGGTACGATTGATGTGTTGATGATGCCGTCCGGTATTGTTGAGCCTTGGTTAGGAGGCTTGCCGCCAAGGCTTGAGGATGAACTTGTTCTCTTGCCACACAGCGAGATTACGTCCTCATTCATCTCTTTATTCCCGCTATCCGGCCCAAATCTTACGGCACCACAAAAAGAAAAATGTCGAGGGAAAACGCACCATGGGCTTGATACGGACGTGGGGAGAAATGCGTTCAATGTGTTCAAACGGCAAGAATACGACGTTGTCAGACGATATGGGGCGGGGGCACGACCCCGCCCACAACAGTCTGATAGCTCGGGCGCGGGGGCGGGCTCGCATGCGCGTGTGGAGCGGCAAGATTCCGCCGCCAGAGGGTTCGCCGCCCAAGTGAGGCACATATGTGCCGAACTACACCGATTTTTTCCGGGATAAGGGTGGAACCTTGCACCCTTATCCCGGAAAATTAAATCCAGAGCATGGCGGCCCGGATTAGGCCGTCA
>JBJEVW010000059.1:0-4586 GCA_051884735.1 Kiritimatiellia bacterium
GCAAGGCCTACAAAGTCAAAATACAATTCCCCACTCGCCGCGCGGCTGATATCTACGAAACGATGGCGTCGGGGCAACATACCTGTCCGGCGTGCCAGTTCGCGGAGCGGATCTGGGAGCAGATCCGGGCGCGGCGCAAGCAGGAGCAATAATCAAAATGGGGAGCGGCATCGCTTCGAGCCGCGACCCAAACAACGCAACGATAAAGATAAAGAAGATGTATTGTTATACGGACTATTTCGCAGGGAGAGATATGCTTATGAAACTTTTGGATTTCGTCGGAGGCGTAGTGTTCGCGGCGATCGTCGTTATCACAATGGTATTGTATCTCGCGTCGACGCCCGACCAGTTGTCGGGCGAAGCGGATTTATTGATCGAAGAACAAGAGTAATCGAGGATTGATTATGACCAAAAAAGAACGAAGAATCACCTTTGCATATAAGGCTAAGACAATCAACAGAAAGGCGGCATAGTCATGAAAAGGCTCTACATCGTCAGCACCCATGTCGGAAATTTTGAGACATGGGCGATCTCTCCCCAAAAGGCAATCGCTAACATTCGTTACCGGCTATTCGGGCAGCAATGCAACTGCCCAACGATATACTGGGAAGTGCATGAGGGATAAAAGTCAATTGTCGCAATAGCAAATATTATGCTAAAATACCAATGCACGAGAGAGAGGATCAGCAAGAATGCCATATCAGAAAAAATATGCGACCAAAGCCGAGTTGAGCGCGGCATTGAGCGCGGCGGCAAAGAACCGCAAGACCAATCACGGCGGACGCCCCAAAGGATCGAAGAACAAAGGCCCGTCAAAGCGAATGCTGACGCGGACGATGACGATCCGTGAGCCGGATTATCTCGTCTTCAACAAGTGCGCTCACGCCGCCGGCGTCCCGATGGTCGAGTTCATGCACATGAATGCCGAGGGGTTGATAAGACGCAACCCGGATATTTTCGGCGCAAACTCGCCGACGGTCGAAGCGTAGGGATCTACCTCATCCTGTCTATCGATGCGAAGAGCGCCGCCAACGCGCCCTTAGCCTCGTTGCATCTTGACTTGATTTCGTTCGCGTCAATTGCCGCTTTCGGCAGTGCAAGCCCAATCAGACTGTCCGAGGAACATCCGAAGAACTGACACAGGCGCATAATATTATCTATTGACGGCTCGGTGTCGCCACGTTCCCACCCGCCATAGCCCACGTCGGTGAGCTGGAAATGCTTCGCCATGTCACGCTGCGTGAGGCCCTTCGCCCTGCGCAGGTTTTTCAAACGCTCCGCCAGTTTATTTGTGCGATTTGACATATCAGATCATCCTGGCAACGAGCACGAATAGTAAGACAAAGCAAGTTGTAGTAAGTATCGTGGTATCAAAAATGAAGCGAACTTTGCCGACATTCTTCCAGTAATCATCTTCATTCCCATAGTCACTAATCTTAACGAGACTGATTGCGTCAACTTTTGCGCAACTGTACGCGACGAACGCGACCGCAGAGGCAACAAGTGCCGTCCAAAAGGGGCGATGTGAAATATAGATCCACAGGAAGAATGCCGCGCCAGCTGCCCATAAGCCACCAAATAGAACGCTCCTATTCAAGTGTTTAGTGTTTTTATCCATAGTTTTTCTCTTATATGTTTAAGCAGTATTATAACATTTTCGCAGTGACGAAAATAGCCCGAATAATTTTTTCTTATTTTCCCTATTGCACGTGTCCACACAATTTGATATAATTCATACCGTAAAAACCTAAAAGGATTTTTGCAGATGGCTACTAAGGAAAATAAAGGTAGGGGCAGACATTTAGGACGCCGAGTAGAATTCTACATACCAGACAAGGAGTTCGACGCGATGATGACCGGAATGGCCGCAATTCATGAGACGAACAAGTCTGTTTTCGTCCGTTCTGCAATCAAATCTTTTTGTGATTTCCTTAAAGCTAAAGAAGGAGAAAACAAATGATTACGAAACACTACGAGCCGTCATTTCTAATCTCGACAAAAATACCTGCGGAACTCCATAAGAGGATCACGGAATGCGCTCAAACAATGGGCATCCCCGAGGAGGAATTTTGTCGCAAGGCGATAAAGTTTTTTGCAGCGCAATGCCTCCACCACAAGGTGAGCGCAAAGCCAAAATGAAAATGATTTTTTTTTCGGCGATGTGTCCACACACAAAAGGTAGAAAAATTGGAAGTAATTTTTTTTTTCGGCGATGTGTCCACACACAAAGGGTAGATATAGATATGAAAACTCCTGAAGAACCACTAAGATCCTACGCAATTCGGTTTTCCGATTCGGAGGTGGCAGATATTCGCGACATGACTAAAGTTGAGGCTGTTGCCCCCGCCATCCGGTCTATTGTCCTCAAGGAAATAGAAAAATACAAAGCCAACGCCGTGAAGTAATATGCGCTGATGTACTGGATGTCGAGAGAATGGCTTTGCAGCCGCTTGCGCCTGTCGCCGCGCCAGTCGTATTCGCTGGTGCGTTCCGGCTATGGGCCTTGCGTGTCGTTGGATGCCGTCCTCTCTCTTGTGAATAGAGCGCGCCGCAACATCGCAGAACCCTTCGTTTGTGTGCCGAGCGACATCTTGACAGCGGACGAGCTTGCCGCGACGCCAGAACTCGCGGAAAGCGGCATTACCTCGCACAATGTTCTCGTGTTTACGCGCCGCGTAAATCCAAACAACCAGCCGCCATATCTGCACATTAACAAACAGACAACACGATTCGTCAGATCACTTTTTCTAGATTGGCTTGCCGAACGCGCACGGGTCGC
The DNA here is from genome assembly GCA_051884735.1 of Kiritimatiellia bacterium. GTDB lineage: Bacteria > Verrucomicrobiota > Kiritimatiellia > RFP12 > UBA3636 > JAEDLN01. The sequence continues at coordinate 2,780 of JBJEVW010000059.1, forward strand.
CGAGCGAACTGGAAGGACAAGATTTGTATGACTCCTAATGTCGAGAATCGCGTTATCGCATTCATCCGTATGCTCGCCAACCGATGCCGCACCTGTTTACGGCAATCAGAAGAATATTGTGTTCATTGTGATGCGCGCACTGCTACACGGCTTTTGAATGATATCAAGCTCGACATTTCCATACCCCAAAAAGATTATTCGCTTTTTGCGCGTATGCAACTGATCGTAGATGCTCTATCACGTGCTGATAAACCGCTGCTATCGTCACAACTTCCCCTCGACGGGCTATGCTCATACCAACTAAAACAGTGGACGCTTAAGCGCATGATGCGTATAAACATAATCGGTCGTCATCTCGCATTCAGGAAAAACAGCAGGTATTGTGTCTATCGCTATTTTCTCAAGAAAAAGGAGACGAAACAATGAAGAAGAAAACCGATACTCCGCAAGAGCCAGTGAAGATACTGTGCATTTCTGCTGAGAATTTCAAGGCCCTCAAGGCCTTCTATTGCGAACCCAAGCCGGAAGGTCTGACCGTCATCGGCGGCGGCAACGGTGCGGGCAAGTCCTCGTGCCTCGACGCGCTTGCGTTCGCCGTCGGAGGCGCAAAGTATCGCCCTTCCAACCCGAAGCGCGAGGGCGCGGTGGGCGACACCACCCTTCACGTCGATCTGTCGAACGGCATCACCGTGGAGCGCAAGGGCAAGAACCTCTCGCTCACCGTCACCGACCGCGAGGGGGCGCGTCATGGACAGGAACTGCTCGATGCGTTCATCAGCAACATCGCCATTGACCTTCCGAGGTTCTACAACGCCTCGTCCAAGGACAAGGCGCACATGATCCTCGACTCCCTCGGCATCGAGGAGAAGCTGGAGAAACTCGCCAAGCGAGAAAAGGAAAAGTACGACACGCGCACGGTGGTGGGACGCGAAGCCGACCGCAAGCAGAAAGCCGCCGAGGACATGGACTGGTTCGAGGACGCGCCGGAAAAGCCCGTGTCCGTCTCGGAGCTCGTCAAGCAGCAGCAGGCGATTCTCGCCCGGAACGGCCACCGACAGGAATGCGCCGCCCGCCGCGATCGGAACAGCAACCGTCTTGCGGAAGTCCTTGAACGGCTGAACGAGCTGAACAAGGAGCGGGAGACGCTGGAATCCGAAATCGAGAAGGACGAAAAGGCCGTCAAGGAGGCTGGCGCGGCGGAATCCACCGCCGAACTCGAAGCGTCCATAGCCAACGCCGAGGAGATCAACGCCAAGATCACGGCGAACGCCGAGCGCACACGCCGCCTTGAGGAGGCCGACGCACTGTCCGACCAGTGCGACGCACTGACCAAGGAGATTGAGGCCATCCGCGCAGAACGCCTTGCCCTCCTGCAGGGCGCGGACTTCCCGCTTGAAGGGCTTTCCGTCAACGACAGCAGCGAACTCGTGTACAACGGCCAGCCGTGGGACTGCATGAGCGGATCTCAGCAGTTGATCGTCTCGTGTGCCATAGCCTCTCGCATCAACCCGACATGTCGCTTTGTCCTCATGGACAAGCTGGAGCAACTTGACCTCACGACGCTCAGGGAGTTCGACGACTGGCTCAAGACGCAGGACTTGCAGTGCATCGCGACGCGCGTCTCGACGGGCGGCGAATGCAGTCTCGTCATTGAGGACGGCGAAGTCAAGGAGGGCGAGAAGAAGCCCGTCATCGTCCCGCGCAAACCACCGGAAGATCATGAGGATCTCTCAGGAGACGACTATTGATTGCTGTTAGGGGGTGCTGCGAACGGCCAAAGGGTGAGCCGGGGACCAATTTTACAACC
>JBJEVW010000060.1:0-4559 GCA_051884735.1 Kiritimatiellia bacterium
GTCGAGGATATGATTCAGCTGAAGGCAAACTGCGAAAATAACGGCAACTACTATTGCAGCGTCATTTTCGAAACGGGCACGGACGAAGATATCGCCATGGTCAACGTCCAGAATGCCGTCAAACGAGCGGAGCCTTTGCTGCCGTCGGAAGTGACGCGCCAAGGCGTCGTCGTCAACAAGCGTACCTCGGATATGCTCTGCATGTTTGCCTTCCAGACGGACGGCTCGTCCATGGATACGATGCGGCTCTCGAATTACGTCTCGAAGAATATTTCGGACATGATTCAACGCATTCCGGGCGTCGCCTCCACCGAAATCATGGGCGAAAAGACCTACGCGATGCGTTTATGGCTCGATCCGGTCCGCATGTCCGGACTCGGAATCGGTGCGCAGGACATTGTCGCGGCTGTCGAAGCGCAGAACTTGCAGGCGACGTCCGGCACCCTGGGCGGCGAAGGCGCGAACGACTACGTTCAATTCAAAATCGAGTCGCTTGGCCGTCTCAAGACGCCGGAGGAATTCGGCAACATCATCATCCGTGCCGACGCGGACGGCAATTTGCTCCGCATCCGCGACGTGGGCCATGCCGCACTTGGCGCCGAATCGCTCGGCAGTCTCTCCGAATTCAACGGGCAGGATTGCGTCGTTCTGGCCATCTACCGCGAAAGCTCCGCCAATTCGCTGGCGACGGTCAAGGCGGTTGAGAAGCTTCTGGAGGAGTTGAAGCCGAACTTCCCGGAAGGCGTCTCGGTCGTGAAGGGCTACGATCCGACGGAATCCGTCGAGGTTTCCATGCGCGAAATCGTGGTGACTTTGTTCACTGCGCTGGTTCTCGTCATTCTCATCACCTATCTGTTTCTCCAGGATTGGCGCGCGACGATCGTTCCGGCGCTCGCCATCCCGACGGCCTTGCTCGGCACATTCCCGTTCATGCTGGCATTCGACTTCAGTATCAATACCCTGACGATGTTCGGATTGGTGCTCGTCATCGGTTCGCTCGTCGATGACGCGATCGTCGTGGTCGAGAACTGCCAGGCGTTGATGGCACGCGAAGGCTTGACGGCCAAACAGGCTGCGCTCAAGTGCATGCAGCAGATTACGGGCGCGATTATCGCCACGACGCTGGTCACGGTTGCGTGTTATGTCCCGCTCGCTTTCTACGGCGGCATGGTCGGTATCATCTACACGCAATTCGCCGTCACGATGTGCATTTCGCTATGCCTGTCGACCTTTATTGCGATGACGCTTTCTCCGGCGGTGTGCGCACTGATCATGCGCAAGCCTGCGGAGACGCCGCCGAAGATTTTCGGACCGTTCAACCTGGCGCTCGACGCATCGCGCCGCTTCTCGAATGTCTGCGTCACCTTCCTCGTGCGCCGTTGCGCACTTGGACTGGTGCTTGTCGCGGCTTTCTTCTTCGCCATCTGGAAGATTTCGGAGCGCACGCCGTCTTCCTTCCTGCCGACCGAGGACAAGGCTGTCGTGATGTGCGACATTTCGCTGCCGCCGGGCGCATCTCTGAACCGGTCCTTTGACGTGGCTCGCAACCTCCGCGACCGGATCAGCGAGAATCCCAACGTCCGCAATACGGTTTGCATTGCCGGGTTCAGCTTCCTCAATGCGGCGGGCGAAAACAATGCCATGATCATCGCCCAGCTCAAGCATTGGGATCTGCGCCAAGAGAAGGAGCAGGCGGCTTCCATGGTCATGACGGAATTCCAGAAACTCGGTTCCGAAGTCGCAGACGCCCGCGTCGTCTGCTTCCTCCCGCCCGCTCTTCCCGGCCTCGGTGCCACGGGCGGCGCATCGCTCTATCTCACGGAGGACGGATCGAAAACGACGCAGGAATTGGCGGACGAAGCCAACAAGTTCGCCGCGAGCATTTCGGGGCTTTCCGGCATTGCGCTCTACGGCTTGAATACGTTCACGGCAAACAATCCGAACCTCTATCTGGATGTGGATCGCGAGAAAGCCGCCGCACTCGGCATCAACAATTCGAACCTGTTCTTCACGCTGCAGTCTCTGTTGGCGTCCTACTACATCAACGACTTCAATATTCTCGGCTCCTCTTTCTACGTGAAAATGCAGTCGCTGCAAGATACGCGCACGACGCCCAACCGCGTCATGGAGATGGAGATTCCGAACGACAAGGGCGAGATGGTTCCGCTATCCTCGATTTCCCAGTTGCGTTTTTCGGTCGGTGCGCGCATCATCAACCGGTTCAACAAGTTGATGGCCGCGCAAATGAATGCGCAGGCGGTACCGGGCGTTCCGTCCGGCGTCCTGATCCGCAACATCGAGAAGTTGCCGCTTCCGAAAGGCTACAAGGTCGAATGGACGGATATGTCCTACCAGGAAAAACAGAACGAAGGCCAGATCTTCGGCCTTCTGATGCTGGCGATTCTGTTTGCCTACCTCTTCCTGGTGGCGCAATACGAAAGCTGGTCGATGCCGGTTTCCGTCATGCTGACGGTTTCGACGGCCATGCTGGGCGCCTTTGTCGGGCTTTGGGCATTTGGCGAATCCTTCTCGATTTACGCCCAGTTGGGTCTGGTGATGCTGATCGGTTTGGCGGCGAAGAACGCCATTCTGATGGTCGAATTCTCCAAGACGGAGCGCGAAGAAGGCCGTTCGATCGCGGAAGCCGCCATTGCAGGTTTCAACATGCGGTATCGCGCCGTGTTGATGACGGCATGGTCCTTCCTGTTCGGCGTCTTCCCGCTCGTAATCGCAACCGGTGCCGGTGCGGCTTCCCGTCGCGCCATCGGCATCACAACTTTCTCAGGTATGTTGCTGGCTACATTCCTTGGCATTCTCGTGACGCCTGGACTCTATGCCGTCATTGAGCATATCCGCGAATGGGTGAAGATGAAGGTTCTCGGCCAGACGCGCGAAAAGGCGGCGAATATGCGGGTGGCGAATACTGCTTTGCTCTTCCTCTGCTTCTCGTTCGGCCTGTTGGCGCACACCGGCTGCTCGACCGTGAATATGGCCCGCAAGACGCAATCCGAGAACACCGAAGCGACTGTCTCGTTTGCAGAGACGGGGCTGGACGCCTCGGCGCCGATTCCCATGGAAAAACTGGAGCAGGCCGCCGTTGCGCATGTCCCGGCCATGGTGCAAGCGGCATGCAATGTCATCGAGGCGCAAATCGCAGTCCGCGATATCGATGCTTCCTATATTCCGCGCGTCGATGCCTCTGTCGGATATACCTATGCATCGGAGAACATGGTTGCGGATGACACGAGCTGGGACGGCGAGGGCAACTTCTCCGGAAAACTGAGTCTCAACATGCTCCTCTGGGATTTCGGCAAAACGTCATCGTTGAAACGCCAAGCGGTTTCTGCGCTGCAGGCGGCCGAGCTTGCTCTCCGGGAAACGCGGTGCAAGACGCTGCAGAACGTCCGTAGCGCATGCTTCCGCCTAAATCGGGCCATCGAATTGTCCCGTGTTGCAGACGAATCGGTCGCTTCCTACGCCGAACATCTCAAGCAGTCAAAGGATCGCCATGAGGTCGGGGCCGCAATGGCGTACGATGTCACCAAGGCGGAAGTCGATTACAACAACGCCTTGCTTTCCCAGATTTCGGCGTCGAATACGGTTGCCACATCCCGCGCCGCGCTCAATCTTTCGCTCGGTCTGAAAGAGTCGCCCGTATTCACCTTGGGAGACTGCTCCTTCCGCGACTATCCGGCCGACGCCGAGGCGCTCATGGCGATTGCCGTTACGAATTCGCCTTCCATCCGCTCGCTACAGGCGTCCGCCGACGCCGCCAAAGCATACGTCGATTATACCATCTACAATCTCTATCCGACCATATCTCTTGGCCTTTCGTTTGACGTGACGGGCAACTCGATGCCTTTGCTGTGGAACTATGCCGCAGCCGGCAATGTCGCCCAGAGCCTCTTCTCCGCAGGCGACAAAAACCGGCGGATCGAGGAAGCGGTTGCCCGGATGCGTAGCGCCCGCAGCAAGGTCGCAGAAGCGGAACAGACGCTCTACAACAACATCGTGACGGCCGTCCTCAATGCCGAACGCGCCAAAAAGTCGCTCGAAGTCGCAAAGGTCGCTGAACGCGCCGCCCGCGAAAACTTCGAAATCGTCGAAAACCGCTATGAGGTGCAAATGGCTTCCGCCCTCGAACGGACCGACGCGCAAGTCCAGCTCACAAGCGCCCGGGCAAATGTCGTGACGGCTTCATACGATTATCTCGACACGCAAATCATCATCGCCTACCTCTTGGGCGAATAGCCATCCCGTCATTTCTTTCCTCCACATAAAGACGCACGGACCATTTCCTGTCCGTGCGTCCTTTTTCACTCCCCACATGCCATCTCTTCGCCGCCCCCTCCCGTATCCTGTTGCGGCAGGGCCGATATCAGCCGTCTGGACTCCCGACTCGCCTCCTGAACCATGCGCAATATCGCATACCCGTTGCGGTAGGGCGCGATGTCCTCATCGCGCCGCCCCGCACACGCCCGTGTCCCGTTGCGGTAGGGCGCGATGTCCTCATCGCGCCGCCCCGCACACGCCCGTGTCCCGTTGCGGTAGGGCGCGAT
>JBJEVW010000061.1:0-19072 GCA_051884735.1 Kiritimatiellia bacterium
AATTGTCGCGCAGAGAACGCAGAGTGCGCAGAGAGTGGCGAACCGCCACGGGCAAGTGGCGAACCGCCACGGGCAATGAGAGTGGGCGCTACGCGCCCAAGGAATTTTTTTGTGGGGTATGCGGAGTAAAACCTAAAACCATCACGAACAATGTCTCTGCGTTCTCTGCGTCCTCTGCGTGAAACAAATAACCCGCGTATGTGCGGTGCGCGGGTTGGCGGCGCGATGAGGACATCGCGCCCTACCGCAACGGGGCACGGGCGTGTGCGGGGTGTCTCTGCGTTCTCTGCATGAAACAAATACCCCGTACGGTGTTTCTTTCGGGTGTTGATTGCCGCCATTATGGTGGAATCCGGGGAAAAAAAACTCTCACCTTTTCTTTTTGTCTGGCGAAATTGAAACCCTGGGATAAATGATTCCGGATTTTCCCTGGATAAGGGTGAAATGAGAAGTTTTCCTTTTTTTGAAGAGCCCAGTTTGGTATCCTTCGCCAATATGACAACATTTATCGACAAGGCAGATTTTTGGGGAATTCTGGTGGGTTTGCTGGCGGCCTTTTTCCAGTCCTGTTCCTATTTGGCATCCGGGCGGTACGTCCGGGAGTCGAACCGTCCGGCGTACACGCTACTGCCGCCCGCGTTTTTGTTGATGGGGCTCATGGTCTTGCCGGTTCTGCCGTTTGTGTGGCCGGATCAAACACCGGCCTGGCGGCCCCTTTTGCTGGCTGCCTTCGGGTGCATTTTGTTTTGCATTTTGGCGAATGGGGCGATGTTCTTTTTGCTCAAGCACGTCGATTCATCCCGTTCTTCGCCGCTATTGGCCTTCAAAGTACCGATGTTTGCGTTATTCTACACCTTTGTCTTGGGGCAAGCGTGTACGCCTTTGCAGTGGTGTGGCGTTGGGCTTGTGATGGTGTCGATGGCGCTTTTGTGCGGAGCGGGGCGTCGCATTCCGCCGATTGCCTGGCTATGGCTGTTTTTGGCGTGTGCGGGGTATTGCGCTTCCGACTATTGCATCCGGATGACCTTTGAAGAAGCCCAACCCGTCTGTTCTGGAGTTCTGCACTATTCGTTCTTTTCGTGTGCCATCATCTACACGATTGGCGGGATTCTATCGGTTGTTTTTCTGCCGATTCTGGCGCGTCATTTCACGGGCTGCATGTGGAAGCGGTATGCGGCACCGTATGCGTTGGCGTGGCTACTTGGCATGTTTGTGCTGTTTTTGTGTTTTGCCTTGTGCGATTTGGTGCTAGGCAACATCGTGCAGAGTACGCGCGGGCTCATATCGGTTGTTCTCGGATGGTTCATTGCCCGAAGCGGGCGCACGGATTTGGAGGAGCGCGTTTCGATGCGGGTGACGCTTTGCCGGATTGCCGCCGCGGTTTTGCTGATATTCGCAATGGGGCTGTACACAATCGGCGGACTTGAGGTCGTGGAGTAGGTCGGGATGTCGGGAGTTCCGGCAGCCGATATTGCGCCTCATCGCTGGGCCCCTTTATCGTACAGGCTGCGACGGATTATTGTGGAGGGCGGTTGTTTTTCCGGGATAGGAAACGCGTCTGCAGGAGCGTCAAGGATGTTCCGAGAAGGATGGCGAGAAAAGCGAGCGCGGTGCCGGTGATGCCGTCGAACCGTTGAACGGCGGCCCAACCGGCGCACAAGAAACAAAGCAATGCGAGGAGGCCGGAAAATCCCTTTGGGAAAAGGAATTCCAGCCCAAAGAAAAGGATTCCGCCCAGGAGGAGCTTCAAGTAGACGTGCATGGAATCGTTACGGCACGGGCGTCGAGTCGAGAATTTCGCGAATCAGTTTTTCGGCTGTGAAATCGCGGGCTTCCGCCTCGTAGGAGAGTTGGATGCGATGGCGAAGGACGTCCGGCGCGACCTCTTTGACGTCTTGCGGCGTTGCATAGGCTCGGCCATGGAGGAGGGCATTGGCGCGAGCGGCCAGGTTGAGGTTGATGCTTGCGCGCGGAGAAGCGCCGAGATCGATGAATCCAGCGAGATTCTTGAGACCGTGTTTATCCGGTTCGCGTGTTGCGAAGACCAGATCGAGGATATAGCCGGCGACCTTTTCGTCGCAATAGACCTCGTCTAGGGCATCGCGGAAATTGGCGATGTCGGAGGTTTGCAGGACGGGGGTGACGACAGGAGGCGTTTTCCGGGAGAAACGCGTCATAATCCGCATTTCATCCTCGCGGGACGGCATCGGAACGATCACCTTGAAGAGGAAGCGATCGACCTGGGCTTCCGGAAGCGGGTACGTGCCTTCCTGTTCGATTGGGTTTTGGGTTGCAAGAACCAAGAAAGGTTCGGGAAGCGGGAATGTATCGTCCCCGATGGTGACCTGCCGTTCCTGCATCGCTTCAAGGAGTGCGGACTGGACCTTTGCGGGAGCGCGGTTGATTTCGTCGGCGAGCAGAAGGTTTGTGAAGACGGGACCCTTCTTTGCGGAAAAAGATCCATCCTTTTGGTTGAAGATTTGGGTTCCGGTGACATCGGCGGGGAGGAGATCCGGTGTAAAGGAGATGCGATGGAAGTCGGCGCCGATGGCGGAAGCGAGGGTACGGACGAGGGTTGTCTTGGCGATACCCGGAACACCTTCCAGAAGGACGTGGCCGCGGCAGACGAGTGCGATCAGAAGGCGGTCCAGAATCTTTTCTTGACCAACAACGACATGTCCGACTTCGAGGCGAAGCCGTTCAAACTGTCCGGAGATTTCTTTTAGATCATTCATGACGGGAACAAAAAGAAAAGAATGGAATGAAAGAGCCGGAGGCGTGCCGCCGCCGGGAAATGCCGGGTGGCGGCGGAGCGTAGAGAAGAGCCCCGGCTATGTCAGGGAGTCGGGCAGAATCCGGATTTGCGCGGCATGGCCGTTGAGATCGGCCGCAGCGGCATTTTCCGGGATTGCGTCGACGAAGGAGAGTTTGACGCCGAGGGTTTCGTTCTTCACGTAGTCGGAGAAGGCGTTGATAGCGTCGGCGGCGACATCATCGGTTTGGACGAGAATATCGATCCGTTGCGTCACTTCGAAACCGGATTCCTTGCGGAGATTCTGGATGGAGGAGACGCATTCGCGGGCGATGCCTTCGGCGGTCAGTTCGGGGGTAAGGGCCGTATCGAGGGCGACGGTGACGGCGCCTTCGTTCACGACGGAGAGGCCGGCCTTTTCTTCGCGGGTGATGAGGATTTCACCGGCACCGAGCGTGACGGGGCCCTTTCCATCGGCGGGGGTGATTTCGATGGTATTGCCGGCGAGGACGGGAGCGAGCTGCGTGGGCGTCAGCTTGACGATTTCGGCGGAAACCGCCTTCATGCGCGGACCGAGTTTAGCACCCAGCGCCTTGAAGTTTGCCTTGGCGTGGAGGGAGACGAAGCGCGATTCGTCTTCGGCGAATTCGACGGATTTCACGTTCAGTTCGTCGGCGATGACGGGAGCCATTGGCGCGAGGCGCTTGGCGAATCCGGGTTCGGCGCAAACGACGACGGCGCGAGCGAGCGGCTGGCGCACCTTGAGGTTCTTCTGTTTACGGAGGTTGTGGCCGAGACGGACGGCGAGCTGGGCGGTTGCCATGCGTTCTTCGAGCGCGGCATCGCGGGCGGCGGCGTTGGCCGTCGGGAATTCGCACAGATGGACGGATTCGGGCATATCGGGCGAACGCAGGTTGCGGTAGATCGCCTCGGCGATAAACGGCGTAAACGGCGCGGCGATTTTGGAGAGCTGCAACAGGACGTACCGCAGGGTGCGATAGGCGTGGCGCTTGTCGGCGTCGTTCGAGGATTTCCAGAAGCGGCGGCGCGAGCGGCGGATATACCAGTTGGTGAGGTTGTCGATGAAATCAAGGAACGGGCGCACGGACTTTTGCAGATCGTAGCGATCCATGGCGTCCGTGACATTGGCGATCAGCGTTTCGAGCGAAGAGACGATCCAGCGATCGAGTTCGTTTGCGGAATCGGGTTCATGGACGGCATCTTCGTACCAGTTGTCGATATTGGCGTAGGTAACGAAGAACGAGTAAGCGTTCCACCAAGGGATCAAGAGATCGCGCAGCACCTGGCGGACACCGGATTCGGAGAAGCGCAAGTTTTCGGCGCGGACGACGGGCGATGCGATCAGATAGAGACGGAGCGCATCGGCGCCGTAGGTGGTGATGATATTCGTCGGATCGGGATAGTTCTTGAGGCGTTTGGACATCTTCTTGCCGTCTTCGGCGAGAATGAGACCGCTCACGACGACATTCTTGTACGGCGACTTTCCGAAGATGCAAGTACCGAGCACCATCAGCGTATAGAACCAGCCGCGGGTCTGATCGAGACCCTCTGCGATGAAATCGGCCGGATAGAAAGCATCGAGTTCGTCTTTGCGTTCGAACGGGTAGTGTTGCTGGGCGTAGGGCATGGAGCCGGATTCGAACCAGCAGTCGAGCACCTCGGGGGTTCGGTGATAGGTTTTTCCGTCGCGGCGGATGACGATTTTATCGAGGAAGTGTTTATGGAGGTCGGTCACCTTTTCGCCGGAGAGGGCCTCGAGTTCGGCGGCGGAGCCAACGCAAATCATATCGGAGGGATCGTCATCGTTGATCCAGACCGGCAAGCAGGAACCCCAGAAGCGGTTCCGGGAGATATTCCAGTCGCGCGCTTCGCGGAGCCAGTTGCCGAAACGTTTTTCACCGACATAGGCGGGCGTCCAGTGGACGGTATCGTTGTTGGCGGCGAGTTTTTCGTGGAGATCCTCGACGCGGACGTACCAGGCATCGATTGCGCGGTAGATGAGTGGTGTATCGGTACGGTCGCAGAACGGGTAGGAGTGCGTGATGGTCGCCTGATGAACGAGTTTGCCTTCGGCCTTAAGGCGTTTGATGATATCCTTGTCGCAATCCTTGCAGAATCGGCCCTCGTATTCGGGAACTTGTGCGGTAAAGTTGCAGGAAGAATCGAGCGGATCGACGAATGCCGTCATTCCGTTGGTGCGGCAGACGCGGAAGTCGTCTTCGCCGTAGGCGGGGGCCATGTGCACGAGACCGACGCCGTCGTCGGTCGAGACATAGTCGTCGTTGAGGACGCGGAAAGCGCCGTTGGCGGCTTCGGCGGCGAAGTGCGGGAAGAGCGGCTCATAGGTCCAGTCCTTGAGGGCGGAACCCTTGAACGAAGCGACGATTTCGCGATCAGCCTCTTTCGGGAAGATTGTCTTCAGGCGTGCTTCTGCGAGGACATAGCAGGCGCGGGCGGGATCGGAGAGATCGCGCACGACGACATAGTCGATGGAGGCGCCGGCGCAGACGGCGAGGTTTTCGGGGAGCGTCCAGGGGGTTGTCGTCCAAATCAGCAAATAGGTCGTACCCCAAGCGGCATCGGCGCCGGAGAGAACCTTCAAGCGGCATGTGACGGTAGGATCCTGGACGTCCTTGTAGTTGGACCCGGCCTCGAAATTGGAGAGCGGGGTATTGAGTTTCCAGGAGTAGGGCATGATGCGGTGGGACTTGTAGATGCGTCCCTGATTCCAGAGTTGCTTGAAAGCCCACCAGACGCTTTCCATGAACTCGAAGTTCATGGTCTTGTAATCGTTGTCGAAATCGACCCAGCGGCCGATCCGGGTGACGGTTTTCCGCCATTCGGACACGTAGCGCAACACCATCGATCGGCACTGTTCGTTGAACGTATCGACGCCGAGTTTCTGGATTTCATGGACACCGGAGACGCCGAGGGCGTCCTGTGCGAGGGCCTCGATCGGGAGGCCGTGCGTATCCCAGCCGAAGCGGCGTTCGACGTGGTGGCCGCGCATGGTCTGATAGCGCGGGATGATATCCTTGATGGTGCTGGTGAGCAGGTGGCCGTAGTGGGGGAGACCGGTTGCGAAGGGAGGTCCGTCGAAGAAAACGAAATCGGGTTTACCTTCGGATTGGCGGAGGGATTTTTTGAAGATTTCGTTTTTCTGCCAGAAATCAAGGACATCGGTTTCGACCTTGTCGAAATCAACTTTATTGGATACGGGTGCGAACATAGGTATAGGTCGTCATCTTGGATCGAAGGAACGATCCGTGGATTTTAAGGGTTAAGGGGATGGGGCGCCGAACACGGCGGGATGCAGGTAAATTGGATCGGCATTCGGGTTGTAGAGTCCGGCGAGCGCGAGGGCGGCGATGCCGTTGGCATCGGCGCGAGCGGGTTGCGCATTGGGAAAAAGGGTGGCGAGGCGGGCCGGATCTGCGAGAAGGACGGTGCCGGCGGCCGGGTTTTGGGCGAGAGCCTCGAGTTCTTCGACGGGCGGCAGAGGGGTGGCGTCTTTGGGTGCCGCGGTGCGGGAATAGAGCTGGATATCTTGTGCGGTATGGACGAGCGTGTTGGGGTCGTCGGGCTCTTGGAAGCACCAGATATGGCTATGGCGGGCATCGCCGAGAACGCGGATCGGGCGGGGGGCGGCGGGGTTTGCTGCGCGATAGGCGAAGGCGGCGGCAGCGGCGGAGTTGACGCCGGCGACGGGGAGGTGGCGGGGGGCGGCGAGACCGCGCAGGAGGGCGAGGGCGGCGCGAATACCGGAGAAGGAGCCGGGGCCGACGCCGACGGCGAAAGCGGTCAAATCGGCGGGGGTGGCATTTGCCTGTTGGAGGAGGCGGGCGACAAGGGGGTAGGCATCGCCGCTACCATCGGCCTCGTCTTGCAGGAATGCACGGCATCGAACCATGTCGACGGCCTGTCCGACGGGGGGCAGGGCATCAACCTCGTAGAGTGCCGCGGAGGCGGCTTTGGTCGAACGTTCGATGGCGAGAAGCATGGCGGGGTACCGGGAAAGGAAGATCAGGGGGTTGTCTTTTTACTCAATTCGTCGCAAATGGCGGGAAGCCGGGTCCGGAGGATTCCGGCGAGATTCCGAATTTGCAAGGTATCGAGGATGCCGGGGGAGGTCCCGGCCTGGATTTGGCGCACGCACTCTTCCTTGACTTCGTCCCACCGGGTCCGCAAGCTATCCGAGCGGAAATCGGCGGAGCGGCGGAACGCGCCCAGAAAGAGTTCGTCTGGGTGCGCAAGGATTGCCTTCTTTTTCCGGTAAAAGCTCCAGACGCAGAGACCGGTGAGGACGGAGCAGAGCAAGATGAGGAGGAGGGAGAAAGAAAGCCAAAGGCGAAGAGCCGACAGCTCGATGGAGCGGCCATAGGCGTAGAAGGCGGCGCCGCAAACGCCGAGAAGCAGGCTATACGCAAGAATGCGCAGGAGAACGTGTCCGCACAGGAGGAGCCGGGCCCGCAGGAGGACTTTCGCCTGGACGAGCAATCGCGTGAAATCGTTTTCGATGCTGGCGAAGATTGCGTTCATCCGGCTTTGTCCGGCGGAGGCGATGCTATTGAGGAGCGTTGCGTGCTGGCGATCGAAAGAGTCGAGCGGGATGCGGGCGGAGATTCGCGTATCGGGCGATTCGGTGAAAACGGCGGAGATTTGCGGAATATCCTTGGTTTTGAGCATACGGCCGAGGTTCCAGCAGAGGGTTCCGTAGGCGCGTGCGTAGTCGTCCATTGAATCGAGGGTATCGGCCTTGTTGAGGAGGACGCGCAGCTTGTATTCGCTGCCTTGGAGGCTTTGGGAGAGAACCTCGACGGCTTCGCTGGTGGTACCCGGTTTTTCGGGATCGAAGAGAAAGAGAACGAGGTCGGAGATTTCCACGAGGGCGTGGACGGCGGCCGGGAAATTGTAGAGGCGGGAATTGGAATGGGCGGGGGCGTCGATCATTCCCGGAGAATCGAGGAAATTGCGGTCGCGCAGTTTTTCCCGGTTACGGACCTTGACGGTGAAATGGGAGAGAAAATCGGGGCCTAGTGTGCGGAGAACGGAGAATTCCTTTGGTGCCACGCCGAGGGCGGCGGGACCCGTGTAGTCGTTTTCGTTTTCTCCGTAGATCAGCAAGGTAAAGCCGTCGTCGGTTGGCGCCACGCCCGTATTTTGGATGGGAGGGCTATCGAGCAGGGCGTTGATGAACGTGGATTTGCCGGAGGAGTGGTTCCCGAGCAGGAGAATGGTTGGCTTTCCGCTGGCCGTGACACCGATGCGGCGGAATGCGTAACCGGATTTTTTGGCGAGGGAGCGGAAGGTTTCGTAAAGCGCATCGAGGCGCTTTTCCAGATCTTCTTTTGTCGCTTTTTCGGAATGGAACAGCATGGCAAAAATTCCGGTTCTGCGGTGAATGGGCGGTGCGGAAAGAAAAAAGGAGGCCGGAGAGTCAGCTCCCGGTCTCCTGTGCCGTTGGGATGGGGGGCAACGGAACGATATGGGGCGATGATGCCGGCTGGGTGTAGGTGGATCAGCCGGGCGTCAAGCGTTTTCCCTTACTTGCAGGCGTTGTAGACGGCCTCGGCAACGACGGCGGCGTCTTGAGAGCCATCGATTGCGACGACCTTATCGGCCTTGCGGTAGAAATCGATCACGGGAGCGGTCGAGGTTTCGTACACTTCGAGGCGGTGGCGGATGGTGGCGGGCTGATCATCGGCGCGGACAATCAGTTCGGCACCGCAAGCATCGCAGATGCCTTCCTTTTTGGGAGGAAGGTTTTTGACGTGGTAGCCGGCGCCGCATTTGGGACAAACGCGACGGCCGCCCATGCGTTCGAGGAGAATTTCCTGCGGCGCATCGATGAGGACGGCGCATTTGACGATTGCGTCATTGTCCTTTGCGAGTGTTTCGAGCGCTTCGGCCTGTGCCAGCGTTCTGGGGAAGCCGTCGAAGAAGAGGGTTGTTCCGTCGGTTGTTTCGGCGAGAAGTTCTGCGATCATCTTGCAGAGAACGGCATCGGGAACGAGGCCGCCGGCCTTCATGTAGCCTTCGGCTTCGATACCGGCGGGCGTTTTGCGGGCGACGGCATCGCGAAGCATGGCTCCGGTGGAAACATGGCGGGCGTTCACTTTAGGGGCGACGGCACCGGCGGCGGTGCCTTTTCCGGCGCCGGGGGCGCCGAGGAAAATGATAATTTTCTTCATGGTCGTACGTTGAAAAGGTAGATTCCAATTCTATCAGTTTTCGCGCGCACGCGCAACGGGGCGGCGCGGATTCGCGGATTGGCGGCGCGATGGGGACATCGCGCCCTACCGCGACGGGGCACGGGCGTGTGGTGGCATGGTACGCACGGGCGTATGCGATGGAGCGGCATGGCCGGTAGGGCGCGATGTCCCCATCGCGCCGCAGGGTAACGTGCGTCGGCTTTGCGTGCGTAATCGCTCTGCCTCGCGAAGAAATAGTCGCGCAGAGAACGCAGAGTGCGCAGAGAGTAGCGAACCGCCACGGGCAAATGGCGAACCGCCACGGGCAATGAGAGTGGGCGCTACGCGCCCAAGGAATTTTTTTTGTGGGGTATGCGGAGTAAAAACCTAAAACCATCACGCACAATAGCTCTGCGTTCTCTGCGTCCTCTGCGGGAAACAAATACCCCGCATATGTGCGGTGCGCGGGTTGGCGGCGCGGGTTGGCGGCGCGATGGGGACATCGCGCCCTACCGCAACGGGACACGGGCGTGTGCGGGGTGTCTCTGCGTCCTCTGCGGGAAACAAATAACCCGTGCGGTGTTTCTTTCGGGTGTTGATCGCCGCCATTATGGTGGAATCCGGGAAAAAAGTCTCACCTTTTCTTTTTGTCAGGCGAAATTGAAAATCTGGGATCAGATCCCGAATTTTTTCCGGGATAAGGGTGCAAAAAGTCGAGCATTTGCATCGTGTGCGGCAATATGTTACTTTGGGGGCGAGAAGTTCTTTTCTTCAATTTTCAATATCGGGAAAACAGATATGAAGCAAGATCGAATCCAGGTGAAGACGCGTCTTTGGAAACTGTCCGTCGGCTCTGTTGTCACAGGTTTTGCGGTGGTGTCGCAGTCGTTTGGAGCCGATCTTTACGTCGATGCGAATGCGGGGGGGGGGGGGAGATGGTTCTCGGACAGCGCCCTACCGGACGATTCAAGAAGGCGTCCATGCGGCGGTTGCGGGCGATACGGTCTATGTATGTGGAGGCGCGGAGCGTGCGTACAACTTTGCGGATTGTGACGATGCGGTTTTGATGGACAAGGAGAATGTGAAGCTGGTTGGCTGCGATGCGGAATGGAGTCCGGCGGCGCATTACAGCGAGACGAACAAGATGGTACGGCTTAATGTCGCCGGCGACTATGCCTCAAAGTCGTATGCGAAGGCGGGATCGACGACATGGAATGCGCCGATTGTCGTATCGGCGAGCGGGTGTTCCGTGTCGGGGCTGTATTGCCTTTTCGGAAACAAGTCGTTTGCGCAACAGAACATGGGTGGCACGGGCTTGATTTACGTGACGGCGGATGACGCAACCATTGGGGCGTCGCACTTCAAGATGACGGATGCGGCCGGTTCCTATTCGAGCGTTTCTTGTTTGGTTTCCTGTGGGCTGACGAGCGACGGCAGATATCCGGAGCGGGTGCGCATCGAGAAGATTTACTGTTGGATGGGCAAATACCGCGCCGGCATTGGCGTATTCTATGGCCTTGGCGATGGTTCGGGCCTTTACGAATCGTTTATCGAAAATGTGGATACGTTGTTCAACGGACCGCAGTACAGCGGTGTCTTTCTGAATCTTTTCTCCAACATTTTTCTCAATTGCGCCAATGAGAGCAATGGCTGGACGAACTACTTGATTCACAAGGGCGGCAACGGCTATCCGGCGGGCGGCGAAATCGCCTACAATCGCTTTATTCACAACGACGGATCTTCCTCGTGCTATCGGCTCATCGGGCATGGCGATACGTACAACGGTTGCTGGAACAAGGAACCGATCCGGATTCATCACAATACGATTGTCGGCTATGACGAAGTGTTTTCCGCACCGCTCTACGGCAATTACGGCAGTCCGTGGAAACCGGAGATTTTTGACAATCTCATTGTTGCGCCAAATGGAACCTTGTTTATCGAAGATGCCAAGGCGTTATGGAAGACCAACATGGACGGCACGGAACAGGAGCTCACCTCGTCCTTCATTGCCGGTTCGACGTTCATCAAGAATGCCACCTATTGCCCGACGTTTGTTTCGGGTTCGGCGACATCGCTTGCGGGATATGACCTTGAGGGCAGTCTGACGGGCGAGGGGACGACGATCGAGCTTTCGGCCGCGCCTGTTTTCCTGAATACGGACGATCCGGCATCGGCTGATTTCTATCGTCTCAACACCTCGGCGAATCCGTGGGTGGCGAATGGTTCGGGCGGCAGCGAGGGAACTTATCCCACCTACATTGGTGCGCTTGAGCCGGCGCATGGCTCGGAGGCGGGAGAATTCTTCTATCTGGATTCCCTGACAGAGACGGCAGCATCGTATTTCGCGCCGGCGGAGGTTGCGTTCACGGTTGCGTATGGCTTGAATGGCGGCGACGTGACGATTTACTGGGACTTTGATGGCGACGGCGTCTTTGACAAGAGCTTTGTCGAGACTTCGACGGAGCCGCTGACGAAAGTATCAGTGACGAACACCTATCCGGTTGCCGGCGTTTACACGCCACAAGTGAAGATTGTGGACAGTGCGACCGGGAAAGAGCTTGTCGCCCATCTGGCAACCCCGCAGTTGCCGATTGCGATCGAGACGATCTATGTCGATGCGAATGCGGCGGCGGGTGGCGACGGCACGCCGGAGCGTCCGTTCAAAACGATTCCGCAGGGACTTGCCGTTTCCGGTGCCGGTTCGACCGTCCATGTGCGCGGCGGGGCGGACCGCCTGTATGCCGTTGCATCGGATGGCGATACCCTGACGATTGCGGCGGCGGGGACGACGCTGCGTGCCTATGGCGACGAAGGGCGCGTCAATATCCGCGTATCCGACACGTTCAAGGACGATGGAGGCACGAAGGACGTCGTGACGATTTCGGCTGCCGACGTGACGCTCAGTGGCTTTTCGTTTGTCTACGGACCCGAGTCGTTGAAGTCCGGGCTGCGCCTGGTTGCCTACTCCGGCGACCATCTGACCTTGGCGGATTGCCATTTTGAGGGAACGCAGGCGATTGCCGCCGGCGGTTCCGGCATGAACGGGCTGATAGCCGTCAGTTCCGATTCCATTTATCCGACGGGATTGAAAGTGGTGGATTCGGAGTTTGTGACGATTCGCGGAACCCGGCATGACCGGGCGGCCAGCATTTTTACGGCGGCAGGCGATGCGATGTTTGCGCGCAATCTGTTTACGAACTGCTATGGTGCGGTGCATTCGTCGTTTAATGGCCAGGCCGGCGGCATCCTGTTTGTGTCCAATGTCGTTTATGCTGCCGAAGATACGACCTACTATGCCCAGATTGGGGCGGCAGACGCGGGCTTTTTCCGCTCTTCGTACAAAGGTCTTGGCAGCGGAGAGTATGCCTATAACGTATTTTTGGGGCCGACGAACCAGCCGCTCTTCAATCTTTCGAGCTGGCAGGGATTTACCGGCAAGGTATCGGTCCATCACAATGTCATCAAGGGATTTGACTGTGTGTTCGGGCATGGAGAAGGGTCCAATCAGGCCGGCAACGAGAGCTGTCCGTTCGAGTTCTTCGACAATCTCATCGAGGTAAATACCGTCTTTATCGAGGACACGCCCGACAATGCCGCAACGATGTTCAAGTCTGGTTCGTTCTTCCGCAACAACGCCTATCTTGCGCCGAATGGCATTGTTTCGGGCCGTTCGACAGAGCTTTCGGGGTACAGTTTTGCCGAGAACATGGCGCTGACGGACAACATTGTCCTGATGGAGCCGGCGACGTTCATCAACACGGCGGACCGGGAATCGGACAACTTCTACCGTCCGCGGGAGACGGCGAATCCGACATGGGCCACGAAGCGGGCCGCGTGGACGGATGACGGCAAGTATCCGGCGTATATTGGCGCGGTCGAGCCGGTATTTACGACCGGTTTCCTCCTGCTTTTCCGGTAATGGAGGCCTTTTCGTCGGGCGGCACAAGACTCGGATTGGCAAAAGGAGTATTTTGGCTATTCGTACGGATTATTGCAACATGAAGGACTGCAAAAACGGCAAGATGTTTCTGTTGGTTTCGTGGGTGCTCGCGGCTTTGTGGGCGCGCGCCGGGACGGCCGTTCCGGGCGTGTGGCGTGCGACGGCGCTGGATCCTTCGACGGTTGTCTTGCAGGGCAACTATGCCGAACGCGAGCAGGCGGCGTTTTCGATGACGGACGAAGAGCGTTTGCTTACGGGCTGGAAATACGATGCGGCTTTCCGGAGTGCGGGTGAGCGGTCGCTGGCGCATCGTGCCGGAACGGAGGCGAAGCTGAAGGCGGGTCCGTATACCGCCGAAGGCGCATCGATTGAGGCGTTCGCCTGGTGGAAGTATCCGATTGGCGCGAAGCGTTATCCCGGCAAGGACGGCTATCCGAAGAGTTTTCAGGGTGCGGACGTGATGGAGATCCTTTACCTCAAGCTCGCCGCACCGATGGTGGCTGGCGCGCGTGTGACATTCTCATTGCCGACAGGCGAGAAGGTTGCGTTTGTGTATGAGCCCGAAAATACGCCGACGCCGCTGATCAAGGTGAACCAGGTCGGCTATGCGCCGAGCCAAGGGAAGAAGTTTGCCTATCTCGGGATGTGGCTTGGGCCGGCATTCGGCGCGTACGAGCCGAAGGAAGGACTCGTTTTCGAGCTTGTGGATGCGGTTGGCGGCAGCGTCGTCAAGCAAGGGCCGGTCGTCTTTCGCGTATCGGATTGCATGCGGGGCGGCACGACATTCTCCGGCGAGAAGACGTACGAGATGGATTTTTCCGATTTTACGAAACCCGGCCGTTATTACGTGCGCATTCCCGGCGTAGGGCGCAGCTGGGAGTTCCCGATCGACGAGTCTGCCATCGGCGAAGCATTTGCCGTGCACATGAAGGGTCTCTATCACCAGCGATGCGGCTGCGCCAAGACGAAGGACCTCACGTATTGGACCGACAAAGCGTGCCACACGGAAGTTTTGCGCGGAGTGCATCCATCGAACGAATGGGAGTACAACGAGTGTTTTACCGATGCGGACGGCCGAAAAATCCAGACGAAGCATTTTGCCGTGCTGACGGCCTCGATGCGCGACTTTACCGAGCGTCTTTCGCTTCCCGGCGGCTGGCACGATGCGGCGGATTACGACCGGCGGCCGATGCACCTTGACATCGTCAATTCACTTGCGGCGCTTTACCTGTTGCGACCTGACAGCTTCACCGACGGGCAGCTTGCGATTCCCGAGCGCGGCAACGGCATTCCCGACATCCTCGATGAGGCGGAGTGGGGACTGCGCCATTTGCGCGCGGGTCAGCAGGAGGACGGAGGTGTCGGTACATGGATCGAGGCAAGCAGCCACCCCTCGCCGAGCGACGGTTGCACGGCGTCGGGCGACAAGCTCGTCTACAGTCTCGCGAAGGCGACGCACGCCTCGTCGCTGGCGTATGCCTCGCACGCCGCGTTGCTCGCTCGCGCGCTTTTGAAGGTCGGTACGCCAAAGGCGCAAGAGCTTGCGCGCGTCTACAAGACGAGTGCGATTGCCGCGTTTTCCTTTTCGCAGAGGCCGGCCGGAGCGCCTGTCAAGATGCGTAGCGGTTGGTCGCGCGAGAAGGAAATCGAGGTGACGTACCACGAGCCGGAGGCGTTGGATGCCAACGAAGTCGTGAAGGCGTGCATCAACCTCTACATGCTCACGCAAAAGCGTGAATATCTTGATGCGATGGCCGGTGTAAGCGAGGCGTACGAGAAGAACACGGTGCAGTCTGGTTGGCGGATGAGTGCGGAACGGCATGCGGAGTTCCTTTTTACGGAAATCGCCGACCCGCACTACAAGGCCGTGCGCGATTTTTGGCACAAGCGCATTCTCGGCGAGGCGGATGAGATGCTTGCGCAGGCGGAGGGTGCGACATCGTATGCCTACCGCATCCCGTGGTATGGCCATGACGATTGGCGCGCAAGCCACATGTCGTGGGGCAATTGCCATCCGCTGCGTCGTGCGAAGACGCTTTGCTATGCGCACGCGCTGACAGGCGAGCGCAAGTATCTCAATGCGGCGTATCTCGCCAACGATTTCCACAACGGGTGCAATCCGAATGGATCGACGTGGACAAGCGGTCTCGGCAAGGTCTATCCCGTCAGCTATTTGAGCATCGTGTCGGTAAATGACGGAATCGACGAGTACGTGCCCGGGATTACGCCGTACCGTTGCACATGCGGAATTCCGCCGATGGCGCGGCAGCATGTGTGGGGGGAAGACAAGGCTTCGATGAGTTGGCCGTACTTTCGGCAGTATCCGAATCTGGAGGAGTTTACGGTCGCCAATTCGGAGTTCACGGTTTGGGAGACGATTGCACCGGCGGCGTTCACAACGGGGTACCTGTTGCAATCCGGGGCGAAGGTGCCGTTTATCCGGCGCGAGCCGGCGAGGTCTCGTCGCGACCTGCCCGGCTATTGGGCGATGCCGTAGGGAGAGGCGGAGGGGTGTTTTTAGGCCGTTGATTGGAAAAATGCAATCGTATGAAGCATGATTTGAAGCGTACGTCCTGCAGACTGTCGGATTTGGCGTGTTCGGCGGGTTCCGGGCCGCCGAAGGTATTCCGCATTGCGGGGCATTCGCACACGTGTCGCGGTACGCAGTTCACGCAAGCCGATATCGATGCGCGGTTGGCTGAATGGGCGAAGCGCAATGAAGTGTCGGCGTTTGGACTTGGGAGTCCTTGGTCGCCCGAGAATGCGGTACAGATGCATCACTATGAGCACGATTTCCGCGACAGGTATTATGCGGGGCGAACCGACCCCACCTCGCCGATTGATCTGAATGCCGCTGCCGAAGCCGTACGCCGGGCGAATGCTGCGCCGGGGAACAGGACGCTCTACTACATCGACAACGAGACGCCGAAATCGCGTTACGGGCATTGCTGGTATGTAGGCTTCAAGGTGTTTGTTCCAGGCTGGCACGACTACGATCAAGATACCGAGGTCTGGTACTCGCCGTACGATGACACGACGGCTGTTGCGAACGCTGTTACGGGCAGCCCGCACAAACGCCGCACATATCGTGCCGTTGTGGATGAGCAGCGGAAGGCCGGAGCGCTCTGCATTTGGGCTCATCCGACGAGTTGGTGGACGGCAAACGGCAATCCAAACGGGCCGTTTACGACGAATATTGCGGCGGAAATGTTGCCCGAACTGATGGAGGACGGCTATCTCGACGGCATGACCGTGCAAGGTTACGATGCTTTCCACCGCGACTACCAGGCGCTGTGGTTTGCGCTCCTCGACCGCGGTTATCGCGTACCGGGCTTCAGCGAGCTGGATTTGTCCATTGCCCACAACACAACGGGGCATGATACGGCCTTTTTCAACATCTTGCCGGATAACGGCAAGACAAGGCTGACGCTGGCGTACATAATTGGCGAATTTCGCAAGGCGCGGCACACGATGTCCTCGGGGCCAATTGTATTCATGACGGTTGACGGCGCGACGCAAGGCGATGAGATCCGCTCCGGCGAAGGTGTGCGGCACGAGGTTGTTGTCGAGGCGTGGCCGGCGAAGGGCGAGAAGAAGCTATCCAAGGTTGAGCTCGTCGGGCGAGGCGGCGAGGTGATTGGGATGGCTCGCGACGTCACGGGCGGCCGGATTTCATTTCGGGTTGAAGGAACCGGGATGGGAGGCTACCTCGTTGCAAGGGTTTTCGGCGAGAACGATTCCGACTATGTCTACAAGGCGCAACAGCGCGTCCGGCATTGTGCGATGACAAACCCGGTTTGGTTGCGGACAGACGCATTTCGCGCACCGGCGCCGATTCGGACGACAATCGATCACATGGAAAATCCGAAGGTACGCGAATTGATGGACTATCTTGCACGCGGGCATTTTCGCAAGGACTATCCCGGTTGTACGCCGGGTGTCGTGCCGGTTGCGGCGTGGCGGATGGATGAGATGGCCGAGGCACTCATGAGTGGCGGGCGGTGAGGCGGCGAGCCGCCACCGCGGAGCCGGGAGACCCGGCGGCCAATGTCGTCCAGGAGGGGGGGATAAAGAAAACCGGTTTCACCGGATCCCTGCAATCGATCCGATGAAACCGGCTGTTCTTTTTACGGAGAAAAGGGCAAACGTCAGAAGGTGGCGGCGATGGCGATTCCGCCATAGACTTGGGAAACATCATTTCGGGTTTCGCCATCCGTGTAATAATGGGCGGCTTTCCGAATTGCGCCACTGTAGGTGTCGCCATAGGCGATATACGGGGAAATGGTGATATTTTCCACGGGCGTCCAATCGAGTTGCGCCGTGAATGTCGTGTCACGGAGAGACCAGAAATCTTTGCCGAGATCGGCTTCGTTTTGTTTGGCATTGGCGAGGCCCTGTGCCACGGAGAGGGTAAGCGACAAGATGGGGTCGGCGTCTTCTTCGCGTGCTTCGATCAGATTCCACGAGTGGCTGAAGGAAAGCGAGAAATAGCGGCAAGAATCGCGCATTTCGAATTCGGATTCCAACGTAGGTGCCAACCAGAGGTCGGGCAGTCCGATGGAGGCATGAATGTAGTGCGTGAAAGGATCGTCCGGGTGGTACTCGTAGGTCCAATCGGCGGCGAGTTCAATGGTGGTCGGAAGCTTCCAGTCATCGGGCGAGAAGGCGTAGCCATATCCGATGATATAGTCGATTTCGTTGTATTCGCCGTCCAGATTGCGCTCATCGGTCAAATCGTACAGCCAGTCGACTTCGAAAGAGAGACCATACCATTCGGCGGAGAAGCCGAAGGTGGCAACCGGTTCTTCGTTATCGGGGAGACCGCGCGAAATTTGACGCGATGCAAAATCCGCGAAGACAGAAAATCCGGGGGATTCAAGGAAGGCGGGCCGGGTTGGTTCTTGTTCCTGTGCGAGAGCGGCGGAAGCCGTGAGGGCGGAGGCGCAAGAGAGGGCGGTGATGGCGAGAATCTGTTTTTTCATTGTCTGTTGTTTTTGGATTAACTTTGAACGGAATCGGCGTATTGGATACGGACATTCCGCGTCTGACAGAAGGAACTCTAACACTCCAAAAGCGGAAAGAGAAGATAAAATGTTAGTCTATTCTAATATTTATTGATCTTTATTTGTTATTGCGGATTTTTATCGTATATATGCGGTGTGCGAGGTGTGGTGTGGGGCGGGGTGCGCGGCACTGCCGCGCACGTGGACGCGGATGAATGGCGAGCCGCCACTGGCGATAACGCGGCAAGCAAAACGCCCAGTGTGTGCGGAATGGCAAGGCGAGTGACGGGCGCCGTCACGGGGGCACGGGCTAGAGAGAAAAAGAAAGGCTCTTCAGGCATAAGTGTGGGTCAATCCGTGCTGCATAACTTCATTTTGCCCCTGTGTTTGTTGGCGCATTCCGCTTTCTGCCGGGCCATGGAATTTCTATCGACGAACAGAACAGCATGGCGAGGCTGATCATTGTGTCGATGTAGCGGAACCCGTAGGCGATCTTGAGCAGCAATTTGCTCTTGTTGTTCGTCGCCTCGATCCGTGCGTTGCTCAAGCCGATCCGAATCGTGTTGAGGATGTGTTCCCGGTGTCGTCGGATTTTCGGCTGGAGTTCCACGAACGCCGCAATCCGGCAGTGTTGCGCACTCTTGATCCACTTGTCGAGGAACTCTTCGGCAAGTTCGGGATCCTTGAGCGTGAAGACGGCCTTGAGGCGTTCCTTCAGTCTGCGCCCTCGTGCCAAGGGCCCGTCTTCCGACTGAATCATCGACAATCGCTCGCGCTGTTCCGGGGATAGCTCGTTGAAGAAGAGATCCAGCACCTCCTTGCCGTGTCGCCCCCTTGATATGGAGGAGATTCTTCAGTAAACGATTGACCATCATCCGATGTCTCTTTCTGTAATGGGTGTTTAGCAACGAACATGATTGGAAATCGGATGACTTTTTGCAAGGTGCAGAATAGACCGAACTTCAGTCAACTCTATGCGCCTCTGCTCTATGCCGCGCGTTGCAAACATTCCGCGCTTCGCGTTCCATGTTCGCAACGCTTTTCATCTTCACAAGGGGCATGCCCGACCCACACTTATGCCTGAAGCTTTTTGTTTTACCGAAGGCATCGTAAGCATACTGTGCAACGACGTTGCCCTGTGCATCGCAGTAGCCGAGGATGTTGC
>JBJEVW010000062.1:0-19058 GCA_051884735.1 Kiritimatiellia bacterium
TCTTTATAGGGGGTAAACTACTACTAAAACCAAGTTTACTTCTGGAAGCCACACCGGAAACGGAGATGCGCCCTGATTGCAAACGTGCATTGACCGCTTTTTGTTTTTTCGCTAAGATTCCCATATCTTTACAACCCTCGAAGTTTCGTTTTTCGGGGTTTTCTGATTTTTCAGTCGAATTTACAGAATCATTATGCCTTACACTGCATCCGATTTACGCAAAGGGTTAAAACTCCGTTTTGAGGGGCAGCCCTACACGATTACCGAGTACAATTTCACGAAACCCGGGAAGGGCCAGTCCATCTACACTTGCCGTCTCAAGCACATGCTGACAGGCAACACGTTCGTCAAGAACTTCCGTGAAAACGATGTTTTCGATGAACTCGATCTCTCCGAGAAGACGGTCAACTTCTCCTATGACGATGGGGTCAACTTCATCTTTTCGGATGCCGACTACAATGAGATTTCGGTTCCGGCCGAAGTAATGGGCGACAAGAAGTACTTCCTCGAAGACAACATCGAGTGCCGCATTCTCTTTTTGGACGGCAATCCCGTTGAAGTCAATCTCCCGACCTTCATCGAGCGCAAGATCGAGTGGTGCGATGCCGGTGCCAAGGGCAATACGGCGGCCGGAAAAGTCATGAAGAATGCCCGTGTCGCAGGCGGCTACGAGTTGAAGGTGCCGATTTTCGTCAACGAAAACGACTGGATTCGCATTGATACGCGTTCCGGCGAATATGCCGATCGCGTCATGGGGCGCCGTTAAGCACGATGCCGGTTCTGAAAACGAGAATCCATTTCCGTTTTTGCAGAAATATGACAGGAGGGCGAGGAGCAGCTTTGCTGTTGCTCGCCTTCGCCCCGTTTTTATCGGCGTATGCGTTGGGGCCGAACGAGCTTGCCGTTTTGTACAATGAGGCGGAAGACGAGTCGCGCCTCATGGCGATGATGTACGCGCGGCTGTACGATATTCCGGAGGTGAATCTGGTCGCGGTTTCCATTCCGCCGAACGAACGCGGGGAGGTGCCGGAAGCCATCACCTGCGAGACCTTCAACCGATCGATTTACGAACCCGCCTGCGAAACAATCCGCGAACGCGGGTTGAGTCCGCAGATTTTGGCTTGGGCTTATTCTTGCCGGTTCCCGGCTCGCGTTACGGAAACGACGAATTCTTTGGCGAAAGGGTTGCCAAAGGATTTGTCCCTCACGGGCATTACGTTTTTGCGCGGCAAATGGCCGGAGATTCCTCCGAATGGAGCGCGCCCTCAACATCCGACGCTCTATACGGGGGCTCTATCGACCAATGCGGTTGCGATTGCGCAGGCCAAGACCCGGTCGCTGGATCAGCATGCCGCCGATCTTCTTTCGCAGATGCCGCTCCCGTCGATGGTGTTGGCCTATACCGGCAAGCGCGGCACCAGTTTCCAGACGGCGGCGTATGCCATGCGGCGTTCGGCGTTTGCGACGGGGACGCATCCAAAGGGGGTAGTCTGGTTTGCGCAAAACAACGATATCCGATCCCGGTGCCGCTCTTCGTTTGTGCAGACGGTCGCAGACCGGATCAATGCGCGCACGGCGGAGACGGGCGTTTCGGCCGTCGTTTCGACGAATCAGCCGACTGCATCGGACGGCCCGTTGGTCGGCTACATGACGGGTGCGCGAACGGTGACGTTGCCGGCGAATCTTTTGGCGGCGGGTTCGTACGCGGACCATCTGACGAGTTTCGGCGCGGCCTTTTGGACGGACTCCCAGATGAAAATCAGCCGCTGGATGGAAGCCGGTGCGGCGGCCAGCAGCGGAACGGTTACGGAACCGTATGCGACACCGGTCAAATTTGTCTCCCCTTGGATTTTCGAACAGCTTTTGGATGGAGCAACCTATCTGGAGGCGGTCTATGGTTCGGTTCGTTCGCCGCTTCAGCTTTTGCCCATCGGCGATCCGCTTTGCGCGCCGTGGGCGCCGAAGGTCAAGCCGGAAATCCGGCGCGTCGCTTCTGCGCGGAGCGGTTCGGCGACGCTCGATTTCGAAGCGTTTTTTACACCGCCGGCAAATGATCCAAAGTTTCATGCCGATTCGTTTGGCGGACCCGTTTTTCTTTGGTATCTGGATGGCCGGTGCATAGCCGTCGACCGGAAGTCGGTCCGGCTGCCCCGCGACAAGAGCCTGCGCGGAAAGCACGAATTGCGCCTGGTGGTCCGGTATTCGTATGGCGATTTGAAATGCCAAGGCTTTTCTGATATACCAATCCAAGAACCGGAAGGAACGTCTCCATGAAAAAAGACACTTTCGCACTTGTTTCCTTTTTTTTGCCGATTGGCCTATTATCCTTGCTTTTGACGGGGACTGCGTGCAGTCCCGCGCCCCGTCTGGCAACGCTTGAAGTCCAAGCTTCTCAAGAAGCGTCCTTTCAGCAAGCGTTGCAGGCGCAATTGAATGGAAATCCGGAGCAAGCCCGCACCATTTACGAAGACCTTCTCATTTTGCAACCGACGAATACGCTTGTGCGGTTTCAATTGGGGATGCTGTTGCTGGATTCGCTGGACGATCCATACGAGGCGTATTTGGCGTTCCATTCCTATTTGCGGCTGGCGCCCGACAGCGACAAAGCGGAGCAAGCCCGCGAATTTGAGAAGAAGGCGAAGAATCGCTTTTCGCAGCGGCTGAGTCCCCGTCCGGAGGGGTTGAGCGGAGAGCGGATTGAAAAGTTGCAAGGCGAGAATGAGGCGTTGCTCAAGCGCATTTCGGAATTGGAAACCGAGCTGGAGACGAAGACGCTTGCGTGCGAAGACTTGAAAAAGGACAACAAGGCCCTCTTGCGGAAGGTAGATTTGATTCAGCGCCAATTGAATGCCTATCTCGGCAGTTCATCCAGTACGATTGGTTTGGGCGTTTCCAGTACTTCGACCACGAGCGCTCCGGCTTCGAAAGTGTCGCGCACGTACGAAGTCAAGGGTGACGATACGCTGTACAATCTGGCGCAGCGCTTTTATGGCGATGGCGCGTTGTACACCAAAATCCGTGAGGCGAATCCGGACAAGATCGGGCCAAACGGAGAAGTCCACAAAGGGGATATCCTCATCATTCCCTAGCCATTCCACGCCCCGGAAATCCGTTTTCCATGTCGATGCCCCATTTCCAGCCAATTGCCGTACCGGACCGGTTCCGTCCCGAACCGGATCCGGTTTATGTCGTGGAACGGAAGTTGTCTGGCTCTGCGCGGCTGTTGCCGTTTGCGCTTGCGGTTTTGGATGCCCGGTGTTTGCCGGACGGGGAGTATCCGGACGGGCATGTCCGGAGCATCTATTTCGAGACGGTCCGGTTGGATTCGTATGCGGAAAAAGCGAATGGCGACCATCTCAAGACGAAAATCCGCTTGCGCTGGTATGGCGAAAGCGTGCCCGGGCCGGATGGAACGATTCCCGTTTTTTTTGAACGGAAGAACCGCATCGGCATTGCGCGCGACAAGTTCCGAAAGAACAGCAGGGCCGACAAGACATGGTTGGAGGAAACGCCGCTCGACGATCCGTCCTTCCTGGAGCTCGCGGATCGTCTTTCTAGAGAGGCGGGCATTTCGGAAGGTGTCTGCCGCAAACCGCTGTTGCAGATTTCGTATCAGCGGCGCCGGTGGATTTCGCCCATCGACGGCAGTCGCGTCAGTCTGGATTGGAATATTTGCGCAGAACGGCTGAATCCGGTGGCATTCCCGTGGTCGGAAGCGGTGATTCCGCTGATGCTCCCGACGATCGTCTGTGAATTCAAAAACGCCGGCGGGGCAGTCCCCGATTGGCTTCCCCTGCTGGAAGAGGGGGGCTTCCGCTATTCTTCCTTTTCCAAATATGGCGTATTCGTCACTCATCTCAAAGAAGGAACGCAACCCGTATGAATGAAACCATCCGCAATCTTCGGCTTTCCGAAATCTTCGATTCCACGCAAAAGGTCCACGAGCAGTTCGATGCCGGTCTTTTCGTTTCCGCCTTGCTGGTCGCCTTGTTGGCGGCGTTTGCGGCTTCTTTTCTGTATCGCTTTTTCTACGAGCGCAGAGGGACGGGAAGTCAGGTGCATCGTGCCTTCCCGCTGTTGGCGCTTGCCATCACGACGCTCTTCATCGGCGTGCAGATTTCCATTCCGCTTTCGTTGGGACTGCTCGGTTCGCTTTCGATCATCCGTTTTCGCACGCCGATCAAGGAGCCGGAGGAAGTCGGCTTCATCATGCTCGTGATTGCGGCCTCCATCTCGGCGGCCACCTTCAATTTCCAGTTTGTGCTGATTCTCTACGTTTTCGCATTTGTCACCCTGTTGCTTTTGCGGGGCGTTTCGGTTTTCCGTTGGATTCGCCGTGACGGCATTCTGGTTTTGACGCGTCCGACCGAAGGCTCTGCGGAAGCGATGGAGGCGGTCGAGAAGGCGCTTGCCGAAACAACGGTTCGCCGCAGTCTGGAATCGGCTTCCGACCGTTCGGGAACCGTGACCTATCAGTATGTGTTTTCCGGGCTGCGGATTCCTGTTGCGGAGTTTCAGGAAAAGCTTTCCAAAGCCGGTTCCCTCGCTTCGGTCCAAGTCTTTTTGGATCGTCCGGGCGGCATCCGCTAATGGTTTTTGGCTACGGGGCGAAAGCGCATTGTGAAGCGTCGTCTTTTCAAAACGCTCTTTTGGGCGGTGTTGATCGGAGGGGGGATTTGGTTTTTCTTCTCGCCTCCGCCGCGGCTGTTCAATCGGATCATCCGGAACAGCCAGGCATCGCAGAGCCGGCTTCTCAAGTATTTGGATCGCCATCATGGGCTCGTCTACTACGATTCCATGGATTTTCGTTTTGCGCCCCATTTGAGTCCATGGGACAGGCTTTCCCAATCGGGGGCCAAGCATGTCAAGGGACGTACCGGCGGCGCTCGCCGCTTCCGGGCCGGTTCGGGCGTTGTTTATCCAATGGCGGTCGGTTGGGATGCGGCGTTTTCTCCGGAAGGAGGTATTTCGTTTTGGCTGAAAGCGGGCAAGAAGCATCCCATGCAGACGCTTTTCTGCGTTTCGAGAAACGGAAGCCCGGATTTCCGGATGGAGTTGCGGGATGGGGAATTGCAGGCGTTTGTCCCGACAGCGGGCGGGGAAGTGCGACTTGCGTGCCCGTATCCGGCGATGGGGCGTTATGCGCACATTGCATTGGTGTTTGAGGCATCTTCCATTCGCCTATATGTCGATGGAGTCTTGCAGGCGGAGCAGTCCCGCGAATCCGATCTCATGATTTCCAATCGCCCGGTAACGTTTTCCGGCGACAGTCCGGAGTCGATCGACGGCGATTTGGATGATTTTTGCGTCTGGCGGATTCCGCCGAGTGCCGAGACAATCGCCCGGTTGGCGCATTCGCCGGTTTCCGCCTCGCGCACATTGGCACCTTTTGTATCCCTGGCAGCTGAATCCGGGCGGTTGTTTTTCTCGTCGCTCGAGAGCTTTTTCCGGGTGGTCGACCGGCTGAATCCACGGCAACGGGATCCGGTTTTTCACCCCGAGCTTCCTGTGTTGTCCATTCGGATGTCGGCGGCGGATTCCCGCCATTTCATTCGCCGTCATGAAGAATCCCTGCTGTCCGGGTATCGAACGGAGCGGGCGACCGATCTGCGCCGTGTCGCGGTCTCCTACGAAGGCCGGACGGAGGAATGCCGGATTGGGTTGGCGGATACGTATTCGCGGGAGCGGCTCACGAAGCGGCCCTCCTATCTGGTCTCTGCGCCATCCGGTTTTTTGAGTTCCGGATCGGGCGTTGCCTGTTTGTGGGCGCCCGAGGAGTGGAGCAATGTCCATCCCGACGCCCCTTCGCTCTTTCCGGAAAACGGTGTCGTGCCGATTCGGCTTTTCATCGACCAGTCCTTTGCGGGTGTTTACTTTCTGGAAGCATTTGACCGCAATGGTTCCGCTTGGAAATCCTACGGGTTCCGTAATCCGGCGAAATCGAATACATTGCATTTTGATGCGCCGTTTGGGGCCGTTTGCGGCGGAGGACAGGATGGGGCGCTTGCGCGTGCGGTATTGTCCGGCGATGTGCATTTTCCGTGGTCCCGTTCGGAAATGCGGTATTGGGAAGGGGTGCATCGGCGGGAGCGGGAAGATCATCGTTTTGCGCCGTCTGCTGTAAACGAGTTTGATTTTCTCGGGACGAATCCGGCACCTTTCTTTGTGGTTGGGGATTTGGATTTGTCGAAGGTGCGGGATTGCCTGGGAGCGGACGTCCGGATGGAAAGTTCCGCGCCGGCATTCCTTTCGGCGGATGGAAAGCTTTTGCGGCGTCCGGAGACGGAGCCGATGATGGTCACGCTTTCGGCCTTCCGGAAGGGGGCGGCCGAGCCGATGGATTTCCGGTTCCGCATCATGCCGGAAAAGAGACAGTTGCCGACCTTTTTCGTGTATAGCGCAGAACCTCTTTCCAAGATGCGGAGGACGGATTTCACTTGTCTGTATTGGTCCGCAGACGCAGAGCAGGGCGAATGGCGCCTCGGTTTGGCAGGGCTTGGAAACGGGGGAATCAAGACGCGCGGCAACACCAGTTACGTTCGCGGGTTGAAGCGTTCGATGTCTCTGGAATTCGAGCATCCGCACGGGATCATCGGCAATCCGGGGCTTGAGCATCTGAACTTCTACAACGGATATGCCGATGCGACGCGGCTGCGCAATGCGCTCTCGTTCCATCTCTTTCAGGCATCGAACGAGACCGGGGGCAGGCCATACCATCATGCCCCATCGATTTTCTGGGCCGAGGTCTTCTACAACGGTTCCTACCACGGCATTTGCGAATTCGGGGACCGTATCGACGAAAATCTCGTTTTGTCGGCTGATCTTGCCTTGCGTGTCAACCGGCCCAGTCAACTCTTCTACGAGGACAATCCGCGTGTTCTTTCCCAGCGCTTCCCGGATCCGGAGAAGGAGGATGCGTTTCCGTGGTTTCTGGAGCAAGTGAAGTTTGTCAGGGAAGCATCGGAGAAAGAATTTCGCGAGAAGGCGCCGGAGCGGTTCGAGCTGGAGTCGCTGGCCGACTTTCTGCTCTGCCTCATGATAACGCAGAACATGGATGGGCGCGTAACCAATATTGCCGTTTGCCGTGCAAAGGAGACGGGGCGCCTCTTCTTCGTTCCGTGGGATTACGACAAGACATTCTTCCCGGGAGAGACATTCCGGTTTTTGAACAACAGTCTGACGCATCGACTCGTGAAAGAATCGCCCGAGTTCCGCCAAATTCTCCATGACCGCTGGACTCTTCTGCGAAAAACCGCATTTGATGCAGAGAGGCTGGAGAAGTGGATTGACGAACAGGCGGCATTGCTGGCCCCGTACCGGATGACGGATTTGGATTATGCGGTTGTTTTCCCCGATTCGCCGCGGGATATTCCACAAGAAATTGAAGTGTTGAAGAAGTCGCTTCGATTCAATCTTCGCAAAGTCGGCGAATGGGTCGAATCGCTTCAACCGCAAAAGACGGAGCTCGATAGGGAAGAGCCTCCTGCGGAATCCGCGCCGATTGAGTAGGTGGCGAGCCGGCCGGGAGGCCCGGCGGCCAATGGGGCGAGGGATGGCGGAAAAAGAAACACAAAGGAACACAAAGCGCACGTGAGCGGGAAGGATAGGAATACAAAGTCTCTAGGATTTTCGAAGGCGCGCGATGGGGAAAAATGGCGGCGAGCCGGGAACTATCATCCCGCTCAGCCGCATAACGGCCGGCGATCTCGAGAGGTAATTCCTGTCGGTCTACCGTTTTGTTTTCTCCTTTAATCCCGTTCATCCTATCTTTTACTTTTCCACCTCTTTGCGTTAGCCGCAGCAGGCAAATCCTCATTCCGCATTTCCACCCGCCATGGCGGCGGCGAGGGCGTTCATTTTGAGGCAGTTTTCGCGGAAGCGGTGCGAGGCGCCCGTCTCGCGCTTCATCTCGAGCGCCGAGATCTTCTCGTTTTCGACCATCGAAACAATCACCATTCTCCCGGCGGCGATTTCGCGGCTGTCTTCGGCGCTCGGGTCGTAGCGCGGCGGCAGCGCGTAGGGCAGCGTCTTGATAAACCGCGCCCGCGGCTCGGCCTTGAGGTGCTTTAAAAGCTCTTTCTCGCCCGCCGAGATAAAGCCCGAAACCACCACCCAGCCGTGCCGCGCCTTCTCGACCATCTCGGCGATCGTCGACTCGTGTTCGGCGGCGGTCTTCTTCATCGTCAGCCGCGCGTGCAGCTTAAACGGCGAGCCCAACAGCGGCAAGTAACCAATCGCGCCAATAAAGGCCGGTAATTCTACCTTGGGCGAGGTCGCGGGGGTACCAGAGTTCCCAGTCCGTTGTAGTATCTTCGCCATCGCCACCCGCCGACATATAAAGAGATCGGGATGGCGTTTTTTCCAAAGGTAGCGGGCCGGGTTGAGGTAGGTGTAATGCTTCGCGGCTTCAAGCTGGCGCGCGCTAAACGACAGTTCGATATAGGGCGAGCGCTCAAAGACCGCCAAGCGGACCGGGGGCTGCGCCCCCGATACCCCTGCTTTCGCCGCCTCGTACTCGGCGATCGCGCGCTTCATAAGCCCGGCCATGTAAGCGCGGCGTTTCTTGATTAGCTCGCGGTAAGCCTTTTTCTCTTCGCGGCTCTTCAGTCGCCAATCGCCGCCGCCCTCCGCCGCAGCCTTCATCTCGCCCTCGCCCCTAAAAGTCGCCAACGCCCTTAACCGCGCTTCGTGGGTCGCGGGCGCGCCGGCGCCCCCGGTCCGTTGCGCCTCCTTCGCGGCCATCGCCCCCGCCGCGATTTCAACCGCGTCAATCAGCCGATGGCTCAAAAAGAGCGGCGTTACAACCGTTTCACGCGCGTAATCGATCGCCACTATGAAATGAATATGATCGGGCATGATCATCGATCCCGCGAGCCGCAGTCCCGGCCATACCGGATGAAACGCCAACAGACCCGCTTGAACGATCTCGCCGAGCCGCGTCAACTCGGGTGGCGTCTCTTCATCGACCACCCGGCTCAATACCGCCAGCCGCCCCTCTACCACGAGCGTGATAAAGAAGAACTGCAACCCGGCTTTATGGTATTTGAGATTCATCAAGCGATTTTACCTCTGGCAGATTACCGGCAAATTAGACGGTTTGTGTACAGTCCACCATTCACAAGCTGCACGAATCCGCCGCGGTAATCGGCAATATGCTTGTTCGCCAACACAAATGCCGTCGTGGAAACGATCTCTCCTCCGACATACATCTTGTATTTCATGCCCTCATCTTATCAAATTCAATGGTCATCCGGCAATTTTGCAATCACGAAATCACGAGGTTTGCGTGTGATGGCGACGCAAGTGGCGAGCCGCCACGGGGCCGGGAGACGGTGAGCCACCGCTTTCAATAGCGGCGGGCGGTGGAGGCGGGGAGGAGAGAAAAATACGATAAACCTAATTTTGGGAAATGCCCATCATGGCAAACAGTTTTGGCAAGTAGACGTCTGCTCCTTCCTCTTGGAAAAAGACATGCTTGTTTTCGTATTCTTCTTTCGAATGACCGAATAAAGACTCCAGTACATCAAGCTTGGTATCACTTAGGATGACGCTATTGAGGACAATCGGATTGTCGCAATCCCGGTTGATGTTTTCCTCAAGGGTTTTGATTTCTTGGGAAAAGTTCAATTTGGGGCTGTCGAAAGGAATATTGCGCAGACCCTTGGGGTCAATAAAGGTCAGGTACTGCCGATGGGTCTGTTTGTCGACAAGCCAAAGTAAAAAATCGGGGTAGAAGTTGCCCGCTTGGGCAAACCCGATGCCTTTCAGCTTCGATGACGCATTGCGCATGAGATACATATCGCAATCTCTGAAGTAGATGGCATTCTTCGGGCTGTTGTAGAAGCATTCAAGGTCCTTTACGAAACGCATTTCGCTTTCAGCACCAAGAGAAAGCGGTTTCATCGTGAATGGAAGCTGGGCGTCTTTTCGTTGATAGAACAGCGGCGTATAGAGATGCGAGGGAAAGGATATCGCGACAAAAGCCTCGTTCGGGCTCCACTGGTTGATTTCCTTGACAGGGATATCCTCTTTGTCGACAAGTCGTTTCAACTCTTGAAGGCGCTGATACCAAAGATGGCCGTCATCCGTCCGTTCAATCTCAAACAGAAACTCTTCCGGCAGTTTATCGTCATCAATGGGGCTCATCTCCATGTGATCTTCTTCATAGATCCTCTGGAAGGTTTCATAGAACTTCTGCATATATCCCACAATCAATGCGGTAAAAAGACGTTTGATTTTTCCGAGATTCGCAAAGCTTGTAAATTGAACGTCAGCCGGTCTTGCCACAAGAACATACCAGGAGTTCGATCCTTTCGCGAAGTCGATGAGTTTCGCTTTGTCGAGCGATAGATTCCAGTAGCCTCGCTGCGCCTTCTCGCTCAACAACTGCCGATAGATTTCATCCCAATCAAAATAGGCGAAGGCCTTTGAATCCAGCTTGACCCCTTGCGCGTCTACCTGAACCGCATCCGCAATCTTCGTATCCGTCTGCACCATCTGGAGATAGGCGAAGTCATCGTAGCGCACGAGAATTTTCTTGATTTTCTTCTCCATTTCGGGCGGTACGTCGAAAAGCGTAACCGGACGCGTTTTGAAACCATATTTCTGGTTCAAGCCAAAGCCGTCCTTGAGCCGTGGCATCAGCAGGGAGTGAGGATAGTTGTTGCGCCGGATCTTGAAATTGAGGGTCAGGACCTCATCCTTGCTCTGCACACCCTCCGCCTCAAGGTATTCCCGGAACTTCGCCATATAGTTGGCGCGAATGCCAAAGATCATCAATGTCTCGAGTTTGTCCAGGAAGAGGCCTGGGGCGGCCGCTTGACGCTCTTCCAGGGTGGAGCGTTTCAGCGTGAAGCCGCGCCCCCGGAGACGCACGCCGCGACCGAATAGCTGGATAATCTGCGTGCCCTCATTGATGCCCATATTGAGAAGACCCATAGCCGAAACGCGCCAGCTTGACCATCCTTCGGTAAACTTCCTGGAACCGACCAATACCGAGATGGGCGAGCCCGGTTTGTCAATTTCGGCAAAGTGCGATTCGCCGATCTCATCCGCCGGCTCGACGTCCAGCAACGGTTCGTTCGCCATCGTCTTGACGAAAGTGTCCGGGGAGCCGATATTCACGATGCCAAAGGGGTGGCCGGTACCGACGGACAATAGAACTTCCCCGGACTTTTTGACGAGCCGGACCTTGAGCCGAGCCGATACAGGGGCGTTGAAGACACGCTCCAACAGCTCCGAATAGACCTCTGCGCCCGTCTTCCCGGCAAGAGGATTGAAGAAGTTGGCAAGGACGTTCCGTCCGTTTACGGTGACGATTGGCTCTCCGTGCAGCAAGGCGTCAAAGATTTTCTCCGTTTCCTGACGCCTGGACAGAATTTCCGCGAAAAAGCGGACAATCTCCCCGACATCCGAGTCCTCCGTATTGACGGTTGTTCCGACAAACACGCAAAGCGGCTTGGCGATTCCGAAGGACTCCATCACTTCGCGCTTTCGCGCGAAGAGATCATGTTGCTGGCAATAGGCCAGGAGATTCGCGCACAGATACTTGAACACCTGATCGTGATCCCGATCATCCGGCATATTCAAGATAAAAGCGTCCTTCCCGTATCCGTCCTCGTAGAAAAACTTGTACGAATAGTCGAAGAGGATGTTCCGGGCATAGAGATTCCGCAGGGCCGTCGCCTTCTTGTCTGCAACTGCCTGACCGAAAGTCGCCGAATACTCGAAGGAGAAGCCGTCCCTGCAGAGAAGGTTGCGCGTTCTCCGGTGCTCGCCATCCTCTGCCGAAGCCCCGTGGTGCCCTTCGTCCACGAGCACGAGATTCTTGCCTTCGAAGCTCTCGGCCATGAAACTCTTTTCACCCTTCTTTTTCGTCGATTCCTCGCTGATGAGTTTCCCGCTGTCTACCACGCTCACCACTGCGGCACCTTGATGGAAGAGATCGTTCTCTCGCATCAGATCCGCTTGGATGCCGCTCAAGGCCAACTCTCCGAGATGCTGTCGAGACAGGCCTTCGTTCGGCGTCAGAAGAATTACGCGATCCGGCTTGTTTGGCGCGTAATGGAGATATTGCTTGATGTTGACATGAAGGAGAAGCGTCTTGCCCGCACCCGTCGCCTCCCAAAAGGAAACCTTGTTCAGGTCTTCTTCCAGAACCGGCGTCAGCTTCGTCTTCGGATGATCGGCGTTATAGGCTTCGATGCGTCCGTTCAGCTCCTTCAAAAGCTCGTCCCGATGATTGAAATACCAATCCAGGTAGAGCTCCGTCATCAGGAGCGAAAGATACTGGAAGTACTTTAGGTTCAGGATGGTGCCGCTTGCTTCGTTGCGCTTGGCGGTAATCTCCCGCCAATAGCCGACGATGTTCGTATCGTATTGCGCGAAGGTTGCGGGATCCGTCCGATTGAAGTTGAAGAGGTCTCCCGTAAGTGCCATGAAGAAGCGCGTGTGTCCCGTCTCCGGATCGATTCCCTCGAGGTAGGTGTGGTTGAGCTTTTGCTGAAGGACGGAAAACCTTTCGCCTTGGAAGAAGCTTCGTGCCCATTGCCAGAGGACCAGCATTGCATGGAAATCGCGGATGGCGACCGCCGTTGGATTCCCCATGCCGGGAGATGGTGCCTGTTCGACCTTCTTTGCCGCCATTGCTCAATCCTCCGCAAACATTTCGGCGAGGAATACATTCTCGATTTGGCGCACCTTGAGCTGTTTCTCCTCGCCCTCGGCATTGACGGTCATATTTGCAATGGCATGATCGCCGTTCACATAGATGACATCATATTCCTTCTCCGCCGGATTTACGCCGAGCTTCTTGAGGAGTCCGTCGAGCGCCTCATTCGGCACCTTCTCCACGTCGCGCCACAGGACAAACGCCTTGTCATGATTGGGCAGGGTTCCGTCCATATACAGAAACCCATCGGCAATCTTGCGAGTCTCCCCGGCGACCTTCAGGCCGATCAAGTACTTGAAGGTTTCCGGCAAATCCACCACACGGGGCGCACTGGCCCCGCTGGAATCGACCGCGATTTTGAGTTTGTAGTCGAAAGGATGCTTGAAGTCGTCCGTGGAGATCACGCTCCCCTTGGCTTCGATATCCAGCATATACTTGAGGAAGTATTCATCCTGCAGACTGGTGAGGGAAAGCCCCTCTTGCGGCTCCGTCAGTTCGATATTGTTCAGCGCATCTTCATAGGACTCAAGCGTCAAGTACTTGAAACAATGCGAAATCCCCTTGTCGGCGGCCGTCGGTTTTCCGTCCTTCCACTCCGGCGAATAGACAACCTTTTGAATACGAGGCTTCAGCACCGTATCGAAGTGATCCCCCATCTCCACAAGAATGTACTTGCGGTTACCGCCATCCTCGCGATTGGCATATACTATAGCGTGTGCTGTTGTCCCGGAGCCACCAAAGAAATCGAGAATTAAGGAATTTTTGTTAGCGCATGACATTACCGAATCAACAATGGTAAATAATGATTTTGGAAAAAGATTATCAGAAACTTTAATATGCAAGTCGGATAGCCATTTCGTCCCATAGTCGCCTGCGATATAACGAGATTCGCTCCATAAGGTCTTGATCGGCGCTTCATCCACGGCCTTGTGTATCTGTACCTCGCCAGAACGCGTAACTACAACCTTTAGCAAATATGCAATCGTTTCAATTGTATCTCTTGCATAGCGCCACTTCTTTTCTGCTCCAGATGCGGATTCAATAGGATAAACGGCGATGGATCCATCTGCTTGAATAATATTAGGGGCGCTAGGGTGTTCGTCCGTACCACAGACAGGTCCATAACCGATGATATCGCCATTCTTGACATAGATTGGGTAAAAACAATTTTTCGCCGTACTGCGATCTGAGTCACTACCCCATTTGCGCAAATTACTGTACTCCCAATCAACCTTGTGAATCTTTTTGCCATGAAATGAATCAAAGTCATTTGGAATGAGAAAATAGGCGTATTCATGGCAAGTAGAGAAATAGTCACCTTGAATACCCTTCTTATTATGAACAACGCAAACGCAAACTTTATTATGACTGGGATACCATTGAGAAAGAATAATACCAAGGTGTTCCTGCTCATTTTCATCAATAGCCACCGTAAGAGGCCCATCCAATAGACACTGTGACCGCATTAATCGGTCATTCAGTAGAGAAAGCCACGAAGAATGCAAATAATTGTTCTTGTATAGGATGCGTGATGTCTTCGAGTTGTAGGGGGGGTCAATGTAAATGTAATCAATCTGTTTTAGAAATCTTTTCCGCAAAAGTCCTATCGCTTGGAAATTCTCGCTGTGGATCAACAATCCATCGCAATGATTGTCAATATCTGGGATGGCCTCCAAGAGCTTTGCTTTGAATTCCTCTGAGAAGAACTTGGTATCGACCATACGGGCGTCAATGGCATTGCCGTCCAAATGGAGAAGCAAATCGCCGCCCATCTCCGGCCCCTTATCCGTACCGAGGCGCTTCCACTCTTCCAATTGGTCCTTATTGGCGAGAACCTCGGCGCGGAGTTCTGCGGGAATACGGTCCATCGTGATGCAATAGTTGCAGGATGTCACGAATTTTTTCTTGAGCCAGAGTTTCTTCTGGAAGTCTTCGATTTGCGCCATGAAATCAATCAATTCCAGCGCGATGGTGCGCACGGCCTGAATCTGGCGGAGATTGAGTTCGATGTTTTTGAAGGACGTTGCGCTCTGGATATCGTCCAGATGCATCATTTCGTTCTTGATGTAGAAATCAAGTTCACGCGTCAGGAAGCCCTTCAAGTCCTTGTGGATGAAGTAGTCGCTTGTATTCTTGGCCGTGTACGCCGTGAGATGTTTTTCCAGAATCGTACGGTTCTTGTCCTTTTCCGTCGGGGCCTTGGAGAGAAGCGGGAACGTATCGTTGAGTCCATCCGCAAGAAGTTTTTCTGACACAATCTTGAGTGCTTCATCCAGCAAGGATTTCTGCTTTGTCCCTTTCTTGAACTTGCGATATTGGAAATAGACGTAAAGTTCACCGTTCTTTACTTCGAGGATCTGCGCAGGGCGTTCGGGGGAGTCCTCGTCACCGGAGGCGTCATCCGGAACGGCTTCCCGGGGATTCCAGAGGACAAAGCAGCGAACCGCCTCGTTGTCTTTGATGTTGTCCTTCGCCGTTTCCGCGGCAACGAGCTTGAAATGAACCTTCTTTCCGCCGTCCAGCGTAAAACTATAGTTTGTGAAAGATTCGCCGCTTTTGATGTAGTATTGGTCTGCATTCGCCCAATGCAGCTTCACCTCTTCCCCGGAATAGGGAATTGCATAGACACCTTCTTTGTAGCGTCGCTTGGAGATGAAATCTCCATCCTCGTAATAGCGGCTGAAGAACGTCAGCAAATGGGCATAAACCTGTGTCTCGGCGTCGTCTTCCCCGGCGAACGCCTGCAGTTTTGCCTTGAGTTCCCGGACCTTGGGGAGAGAATCGGGATCCGCGCCAAGCGTCTTGGCCGCTTCGACGGCGGCATCGAGCTCATCCTGAAGCTGCTTTTTCTGAGCTGTGGATCCGCTCGTCAACGCATCCTTCACCTTGGCACTCAACCGATTCAAGAGAAAGTCATCGATCTTTTTGGCGCGCGAATGGAGGATACGGTAGATGCCAAAGTCCAGTTCGGGCTTGTCGATTTCGAAGATTTCGCGAAGTTTGGCGACGAGTTCATTGAATTTGGGCGACATAATCCAGGTCTCTCTTGATTAAACGACTTTCCAGCGGATGGTGAAGAGGGCTTTGCGCGCCACATCCGGAACAAGCTTGCGCTGCAGGCTTTTGATCAGGTCCTCCCGCTTGGCGTCGATCTCGTCTTCGACGGCGAAGACATTATTGCGGGCCTGACGGATCAGGCGTCCGACGCGTTGCTCCTCCTTCTGCAGAGGGACCTGTTCGTCCAGCGTCCGGGCCAGGCGGATCTTGCGGCGAATCTCGCGCTGCCGGTCTTTCAGGACGGCGATTTGGTGTTCGGCGGCACCGACTTGGTCATCCGCCCAGCGTTCGATTTTTTCGAGCGCTTCCTTGA
This sequence comes from Kiritimatiellia bacterium, assembly GCA_051884735.1. Taxonomy (GTDB): domain Bacteria; phylum Verrucomicrobiota; class Kiritimatiellia; order RFP12; family UBA3636; genus JAEDLN01. Next base: position 16,041 of record JBJEVW010000062.1, read on the forward strand.
AAATTCCGTTATTGGCTTCTGCCACGCGCTGCGTCTCGGCGGCGGCGTATCGCTTGGCGTTGGCCTGCAGGTGGTAGGTCTCAATCTCCGTCAGAGGAGAGGCCGCCGCGACGGACTGACGCAGCGAAAAGAGCTTTTCGGCAATTTCCGCCTCGACCGGCTTGCCATCGTCCGTCAAAACGGAGAAGAGCAGATAATCCTCTGCGTCCAGGCTTTTCAGCGTCAGATGTTCGAGTGTCAGCACGCCGGACTTGCCTTTGAGCTGTTCGAGTATGGAAATCTTGCCGGCATGGGACGAGATGTCAAAGGACACTTCCGCCAAGGGAGTTTCCAGTGCCTTGGCAGAGGAGATCGCCCATTCGCCAAGGGCCGTATTCGGGCGATACGGAATCGCGCCGGCTGGCATTTCAGTTCCTTTCAGCACATAGAGCCCTTCCGGGATATCGTCATTTGGGGTCTCCTTCAGCGTAAATTGCGGGGCGTAGGCATCAAAGACGGCTCTATCCGCAAGAACATGCCGGGATAAAGCCATAAAGCACGATTCGCCGGCGGACAGCATTGTTTCGGCCTGTCCGGACATCCCCTTCAGAAGTTTCCGTACGTCTTCATCGAGATTTTCGAAGACGGCTTGTTGCGTTTCGGCGCGCCGCTTGGCGATTTCCTCCTGCAATTCTTCCTGCAACCGGTCGAATTGGGCGTTGATTTCATCAGCCGTGCGGCAAAGGGAGAGAATCGAGTTGATTCGTTTTTCGAATGTCACGCCTTCGCCATCCACGATGCCCAGAATGTCGTTGGACGCGCCGAAAATACCCTCGAACAGGCGGAATTTGTTGTTCAGCAATTCGTAGACGCGAACGTCTGCGGCATTTCTGACATTGCAGAAGTTCACGACAACCACATCGAATTTCTGGCCATATCGATGACAACGTCCGATGCGCTGTTCGACGCGCTGAGGATTCCAGGGAAGGTCGTAATTGACGACCATGGAGCAGAACTGCAAGTTGATGCCTTCTGCGCCCGCTTCCGTGGCAATCAGAATCTTCGCCTTGTTTCTGAATGCATCAATCAAGGCATGGCGGATCATGACTGCTTTTGAGGAATGGTCTTCCGGATGGGCTTCCCTATAGGTTTGGTAAATCGCCTCGGCTTCAGGGTCTCGCTTGCCGCCTCCCGAGAAGCAAACGACATTTCCTGCGTAGCCATGTGCTTCGAGATACTCCTTGAGGTGTTGCATCGTCCGGCGCGATTCCGTGAAGATAACGGCCTTTTGCAGTGCTCCGAGTTCCGCGAGCTTTTTCCAGCCCGAATCCAGCGCTGTAACCAGTTGCCGCGTCTTCGTGTCCGTACCGATTGAATCGGCTCGGTCGAGGAAGTCTTTCACGAGAGCGATTTCGGCATCGAGCCGCTCCAGGTCGACCGGTTCCTCGGTCAACGCGATTTCCGACGAAACCTCCTCGCCTTCATCTTCAGAATCCTCCGCGATTTCATCTGCAAGATCCTCTTCATCCCCGATGATCGAGTTCAGCAGTTCATCGTCCGTCATCACGTTTCCCGAGCGAAGTTTCTCCAAACGAATCAAGATTCGTTGAAGGGTTCCGGTCAATGCGGAAGTGGACGAGGCCAGGAGCTTGCGCACCAGAAGCGTCAGCATCTGGCGTTGGCGCTTGGGGAACGCGTAGGTTGTTTTGTCTTGGAGATATTTCGAGACGTCCAAATAGAGATGATTTTCCCGGTCGGAGCTTTCGAAAGACTCTGTCATGGGAATGCGCTCGGTATATTTGACGTAGGCCATCACGTCCTTGCGCAGCGTCCGCCAGCTAAACCCGGCGAGTCTTTGACGCAATCCGTCCAGGTCGCCGCCTGCATTGGCATAGCGGGAACGGAAACTCGCCAAATCGCCAAACGCCGAAGGATCGATCAGCGTCGAAATGCCGTATAGTTCCGTCAGGTTGTTCTGGAGCGGAGTTGCCGTCAAAAGAATCTTCCAACGGTTTTCCAGAGCCCAACGAAGGGCCTGTCCCATGCGAGCCGATTCGCGATACGAATTGCGGAGTTTATGCGCTTCATCGATGACAACGCAATTCCATTCGATTTTCTTCAAATTCTGCGCTTCCCGCGCGGCATAGGCATAGGAAGAGATGAGGACAACGGGCTTTTCGTAGGGATTGGGGTAACCCGCCCTCTCCAATTCCCGTTTTGATTTGGCCTCGACAATCTGGCAAGGAAGATTGAACTTGTCTTCCAGTTCCAGCAGCCATTGCTTGCGAAGCGCTGCCGGACAGATGATGAGCAGTTTGCGCTTTCGTTCGGCCCAAAGCTGGCAAAGGACAAGCCCCGCTTCGATGGTCTTGCCGAGACCGACTTCATCGGCGAGCATCACGCCTTTGGAGAGCGGTGAACGCAAGGCAAAGAGGGCGGCCTCGACCTGATGCGGATTGAGGTCTATGGTTGCGTTCAAAAGGGACTGTTGAAGCCGCTCTATTCCTTGACCGCCTTCACGGGTCAGGGCATAGGCAAAATACTTCGCTTGATAGTCCGACGTACCGCTCGCCATGAAGCTCAATCTCTCCAACCGCCAGGGAGAAAGCGGCGACGCACCTTAGGCGGAAAAAAGAAGCGTGCCTCGTTCGAGATATCTCAAGCGAGGCACCGGAAAGAGCCCGTTCAGAAATACCAAGAACGGGCACGCAGAACGGGTACACAATCAGGCATGGGCAGAATCTGCCCACGGTGTACAGGCCTGCGTAGCCACATTCTTCGCTTCTGAACTGAAAATTTCCGGTTTTCGCTTGAAGCAAAAAATGCGCTTGCGCACATTTGTTGGTGGCGGCAATATCGCCTTTAGGAGAGCCATGCCGCCTATATCAAAGACCTATTGTCCGGCCAGTGGCACGATGTACCGCTTGCCGACAAGGGTGATGATAGCAGAAAAATGCATTTTTGGGTAGGCGGAAAAAGTTTGGAGGGGGCGCATCTCCGTTTCCGGCCATCCCCCTGCCCCCTGAACCTCCCAAGGGG
>JBJEVW010000063.1:0-4542 GCA_051884735.1 Kiritimatiellia bacterium
TCGGCCATCTCGGCATCTTTCCGGAACAACGCGCCCAATGGCGTTGGATGCGCGACAATTTCTTCGCGAGGCTGAGCGATTACGCACGCAAAGCCGACGTACGTTACCCTGCGGCGCGATGAGGACATCGCGCCCTACCGGCCATGCCGCTCCATCGCACACGCCCGTGCGCACCGCCCCGCACACGTGCCGCCAACCCGCGCACCGCGCATACGCGGGTTTATTTCTTTCACGCAGAGCCATTGCGCACACGACCATGCGAATCACGCCCTCACACGCTCGTGTCCCGTTGTGGTAGGGCGCGATGTCCTCATCGCGCCGCCCCGCACACGCGCCGCCCCGCACACACGCCGCCCCGCACACACGCCGCCCAGCACACGCGCCGCCCAGCACACGCGCCGCCAACCCGCGCACCGCGCATACGCGGGTTTATTTGGTTTCCCGCAGAGAGTGGCGAACCGCTACGGGCAAGCAGAGAACGCAGAGCCATTGCGCACATCATTCCGCACGCGCATGACCCTGCGGCGCGCGGGATGACGACGCGATGATTGGCCATCTGGCCGCCTATTCCAAGTCTGCTCGACGGAAAACGAAACGCCCGGGAAACCGCGCATGGTTTCCCGGACGCAAATCCGGCTAGATGGCCCCAATCAATCGAAAGGCAGCCGGACGCCGCCCCCGGACGTTTTTTTTTCGGTTCCGGTTCGGCCGGTTGGACAATCCGCGCCGGACGGCACAGGACGCGATTCGCGGCAACCGCTTCTGCGGGGATCGCCCCCTCGATGATGTTCGCATAGGAGAGCTTCGCTTCCACGCGCGCAATCCGGATGCGCGCAATACGCAATTCCTCGCGACCAAGCGACTCCTTGCTGTAGGCGTCCACGATGATGTCGCCGAGTTGATAGACGTCGAATGTCTCGCCTTCCCAATGCAGGGAGCCGCCCTCGCCGAGAACAACCTCGCCATTTTCGAGAACCTTGGCAATCCGGATCGGATAGATGTTCCCGAGCGCTTGGGCGCAGACGGCACGCGCGGCGGCATCGATGAGCGCGTCGTATGCGGCGGCTTCATCGCCGCGAAGCGCCTTGAGCTCATTTGTTTTGAGGTCGATGCAAACGTCGTCGGACCATTTGATCTGGCCGGTCGGCATCACGAGAATGCGATATTGGAGCGTGGCTTTGGCGCGCAGGAGCCGCGGTGCCGTATTGTCCGTAAACAGGTTTTTCACCTGGCCTTTGACAATCGTGACATCGGAGAGTTTTCCGCAAACGAGATAGTCCGTTCCGAGTGTCGCGCCAATCTTGGCGTATTCGCCGATATCGGCGGATTCCCGGAGAATCAGTTTCTTCTCGGCGAGAATCGCTTCGGAATCCTGACGGCCCAGAATCGTAAAGCGCCGGGACTGGACGAAGAACGTCTCGAGTTTTTCACGGAACTTTTCGGCGGTCGCCTTTGCGGAAACATTCTGACCGCCGACGGAATACGCGGCGGTCAGCGTCTCGAACGGCGCGACAACCAGCTTGCGCCGGGAATCCGGGGCAATGCCGGGTGTCTTGTATTTCGCGATTTTGACCTCGACGACGGCATGCCATTGACCGTCTTCTTCCTGTTCACGCGAGAGAATCTCGTTCCCCTTGATGGATCCGCGGATCTTTTCCTGCATTTCCCGTTCCGAAGCCGAGAGAATGGCGGAATGGCGCTCCGTCTCTCCGTTGACGCTCGCAGACGCCCGGGCAACGGCCGTCTTCTGCATTCCGGTTGTCTCGAACAGAAACCCGTTGATTTTCTTGACGCCTTCGACACAGGCGGCCTGGACGGCGGTCTCGGGCGTCGCGCCCCAGCCCTCGGCCTCGGTCGTGACAATCTCTTCCTCGCCTCGGGCGGCGACGCCGAGAAACATCGCAGCCGCAAAGATGGAGACTAGTGTTTTTGCTTTCATCAGCATGGATGACTTCCCCTTAGAAATCGTCAATGTCATTCACGAGAAAGCCGTCCATGTCCGCAGAAACGCCGGCCTTCTTTTCCTGGACGGAACCGCGGTTCCCGGTCGAAGGACGGTTGAAGGCGTTGACGGCATCGAATCCCGCATAGGTCCACGCGCGGACGACATAACACAGCTCCTGTCCGGAAGGGAGTTTCACGAACTTCGAACCGAGCGTCACCAGCCCTTTCATGTCCATCTTAGCCTGCGATTTGGCAAATGACTGGGACTGCTTGACCATCTCTTTGGCCGTCTTTTCGAATGTCGAGGAATCGGGCGTCATTTCGCGCGTGATGAATCTTTCGACCGTTTCGCCCTGAAGGCGGGAGGATTGCGCGCTCATCCGGCCTGCGACGACCTCGGCAATCTGCGCATCGGCGTTGTCCATTGCCTGCTTGCGCGCTTCTTCCTTGAGTTCGCTGTTGACATAGTCGTCGTCTCCGTCCGGAACATAGGCGCCAATACCGTAGGAAATGATGGCCGGGCGACCGTCCCTGTCGTAGGCAAGACGGGTCCCGAGTTGTCCCATCCACTGTTTCGGGGATTTTGGAACGAACTTCGCATTCAACTCCGCGCCTTTGCCGGAAATGAGCGACTTCCGCTGAAGCCGGATGTCATTGGCGACTTGGACGGACTTGGGCGACATGATCAGGATGACGCCAACTTTCGCGTTGCCCTTTTTGTCCATCTTGACCGTCGTCTGGACGGGAAACAGCCCCGCGATTTCGCCGGAAGCCGTCTTGAGCGTAGACTTGATCATTGCATTCTTGACGAGCGTCTTTTTCTTCTCGACGGGAGCGGCTTGGTATTCCGCTTTCGGAACGCCGTATTCTTCGAGTTCCTTGTCGAGTTTCGCCTCGGAGAGCGAAAGCGACTTGTCGAGAATCCGGAGGGCCTTATCGGTCAAAGCGTCCGCAGAACCCGCCGGAGTCGGCGTTTCGAGCGGAATTTCCTTGGCATTCGTGGAAGAGTCGCGGAATGTCTCGCGTGTCTTCTCCGTCAATAATCGGCCAAAGCGGTCCATCAGCATGCGTTGCTGCCCTTCGAGCATGGCCACGTCGAAAGCGGAAGCAAGCGAATCGCCGAACTGCGGATCGGTATTCGGAAGCGCAACCGGTGCGGACGCGAATACCACATACTTTCCATCGGGCGTGACCCCCTCCTCGACCTTGAGCTGCCGGAAAGCCTCCTCCTTCCAATCTTCGACCAGATCGGCTGCGCTGATAACCGCCTCCGGATCGGAAAGATTGTTCTGCTCGTCGACATCCGCTTGCGAAAGATTCGCCGGGGCGGCTTCTTCCGAAAATACGAACGCCGCGGAAAAGACAGCGGCAATCGCCAAATATTGCTTTGTTTTCATGATGGAGCTTCCTGTCGGTTGGAAGACTCGCTACCAATTGACGGTCTTGGACGATCCGCGCTTGATGATGGGCGCCTGACCTTCCCAGTAGACGATTTTGGTTTTGGGATCGGTCAGCTCAAGCTCGAGGTAGTATTCGGTCTGCTTTTTCTTCGACGTCATCTGAATGTTGCGTTCGCTCACCTTGCCGGTGAGAACGAGCTCCGGCTGTACGCCCTCGATGGTGTCATCGCCCGGCGGAACCATCGTCACGACAACCTTGCCGCTCTTGCGCAACTCGATCGTGACGGCTTTCGTGAGCTGGGTCGTCTCCCAGTTCTGCGTGGTCTTGTTGATGACGCGACCGACATAGACGACATAGCGGCTGCCGTCCGGTTTGTCCACCGTGCCTTCTTCGTGAATGCTGCGGAGAGCTGCGGAGGCAGCCTCGTTGAAATCGCGGTAGTCCAGCCCCATCACTTCGGGACCTTTATCGTTGTGGCGATCGACGCGCTCGGGCGTCGTGGCGCAACCGGCGAGAAGCGCGCAAACTACGAGCAGAGGAAAAAGAATGTGTTTCATGATAGTTTTTCAGATAGGTTTTTTCGAAATGACAATGCGGAAAGAATCCTGTTTGGCGTTGGGAGCGACCTCATGGATTGTCGTGACTTCATTGGGGAGAAGGGAGACAGGCCGGGGATTCGAGAGAAGCGAACTGTACGCCTGCCCATTCGAGAACCACTGCGTGGCAACCTTGACGGTCTGCGCCGAGGAACGCTCGCTGCGGAGCGTGAGATCGACGGTCCGGGACCCGGACTTGATTTCGCCGTAGCCCACATGCAGGACGCTCACGTCCCCGCGCAACGACCGGTCGATGACGATACGGGGATCGCAAATGTGCGAAGTGGCGCACCCGGAGAGCAACGCAAATGCGGCCAAAACCGCAAAAACCGATTGTTTGTGTTTCATGTCTTTTTGGGGGCGATGAAGCCGTTTCCGCAACGAAACGCTCCGGAAACGGCTTATCGCGAAACAACTTTTCGTTTTCGTTATTTCTGCGGTGCGGCCGACACAACCGAAACCGTGGCGGGAACATCAGCGGCGGGCGTGTGGACGAATACGATGGCGGGACCGCCTTCGGGAATCTTCGCCGTGCCGAGCGGCTCGGTGGCGCCGGGCGCCATCAGCTGGAGATAGCCGGACTCGGGACGCTCGACGACCG
>JBJEVW010000064.1:0-4502 GCA_051884735.1 Kiritimatiellia bacterium
CCCCTTGGGAGGTTCAGGGGGCAGGGGGATGGCCGGAAACGGAGATGCGCCCTTTCGCGTGGTCGCGCGGGCAAACGGGAGCAATCCTGTCTACAATAGACCAATGCCGGTTCTGAGATGCAGATCGATGAGGGCAAGTGCCACGTCCGCTTGCGCGCTGTAGCTGTCGCCGGCTGCCGCCACGGCGGCATCGCGGGCATCCAGCAGCTCGATTTGCGTGTTCTTGCCGGACGTGAAACCGGCTTCCATGATCCGGACCAGCTCGTTTGCGCGCTCGAAATTTTGCTCCTGCGTGGCGGCAAAATCTCTTGCATAGGCAAGGGCGAGTTTGGCCGCAACGACTTCGGTCAGAACCGTCTGCTCCAGCCGGTCTATCGCGGCCTGTGCCGCCTCAATCCTCGTTTCGGCGGCCTGCAGCCGGTAATTCCGTTCAAAGAGGCTCAAGGTGTAGGTGGAAGTAACGCCAACCGACCACTCCTTTTCCCAATCGCCGCCTCCTTCGCTCGTGTATTCGCCCCGTCCGAACAAATCGACGGCAAGGCCGTCCTTCGCCCGCTCCACTCGATAATTCTGCTGTACCTTGTACAGATCCGCATAGGCGGCAACCAATTCCGATCGGGTGCGCAGTGCAACATCCTCCGGGTTCTCGATTTCCGGAAGCTGGCCGATGACCGATTGGATTGTCCCTGATAAGCGGAGGTTGCTGTGCTGCGATACGCCAAGGAGCTGGTAGAACAAAACCAAATCGTTTTCCAGCTTGTGCCGAGCCTCCAGCATTTTCGATTTGGTCGCGGCAAGATCGACTTCCGCACGGCGCACCTCGTAGGCCGTTGCAACGCCGTTTTTCAAACGGCTCTGGGCCGTCACCAAAGTGCGCCCGGAAACCGCAACCGCCCGCTCCTGAACCTTCACGAGCTGCTGATCGAGCAGAATCCGGATGTAGCATTTGGCGATTTCCGCTTGTACCTCCCGCACAATGCGCAAATACTCGCTTTTCAGCTTGGCTTCGTTGGCGCTTACGGCGTTGATACCGGCAATGATGGCACCCCCATGCCAAAGCGGTTGCGTCAGCGTGGCATGGAGACTGTACTTGTCCTCCCATGTTCCCGTATCATCGGGACGCTCTTGACGGACATCCGCACCGAAGGAAAGCGCCGGATACAACCCGGAAGCCGCTTCCTTCGTCTGTGCAACGGCTTCTTTCCAGGCCAACTCCGCCTCTTTGCATCGCCGGTTGTAGACGGCAACCTGTTGCAGCGCCTCGCCAAAGGAAATCTTCCCCGCTCGAACGGGAAAAATGCCGTGCCTGATCAAATCCTCTTCCCTGATCCGGACTTCATTGTATCCTTCCGGAACGCCATTGGTCTGCGCCGATTTCGACATTTCTTCGCGGGCGCGATTCTCCACCGCCCGACTGTCCGCCAAATGGGAGAGGCAGCCGCCGGAAAACAGGCACAACCCGGCAAGAAAAACCGGAATAGGACGGGAATGAAACAGCTTCACGGGAGCCGGGAGCATTCTTTGGTTCAAACGGGAATACGAATCGAAAAAAGAAAAGCGGGACGGCAAGAAATGAGCGACAGGGCATCCTTGGAAATGCCACCGCAGGCGGCATCGCGGGAAACGCCCGATCGCTCTTCCGGAACAAGACAGCCGGATTCTTATGCCTCGGAAGTCTTGGGTTCTTCCGGTTCCGCCGGGGAAGCGGATGGCGTTTCCGCCGGAGGTGAGGCCGGGTCGGCGGCAACGGGCGCATCCGGCGCGGGTGGCGGCGCGGGTGGCGGCGCTTCGCCACGTTCCGCACTCGTGCGAATGCGACCATACCGGACAATATCGACGGCATCTTCGCCGGAAACGGTCTCGCGCGCCAACAACTCCTTGACGAGCAGCTCGACGGCTTCCCGGTGTTCGGACAGCTGGCGGTGCGCCCGCTCGTAGGCATTGCGGAGAATCGCATCGACCTCATCGTCGATCCGTTCGGCGGTCCGGTCGCTGTAATCCTGCGTGCGGTTCACCTCGCGCCCCAGGAAGACCAGTTCCTCGTTCTTGCCAAAGGCCCGCGGACCGAGCTTTTCGCTCATGCCCCATTCGCACACCATGGAATGCGCAATCTGAGTAGCCTGCTTGATATCCTGGCGCGCACCCGTGCAGATATCGGGAAGGAAGAGCTCTTCGGCGACACGCCCACCCATGCTGACCACAAGCTGCGCAAGCAAATGCTTCCGGGAAAGCGAAACGCGATCCTTCTTCGGCAAAAAGGCGGTCAAGCCAAGCGCCATGCCACGCGGAATAATCGTAATCTTGTGAAGCGGATCGGCATCCGGCTCAAGGACCGAGAGAATGGCATGGCCCGCTTCATGATATGCGGTGAGCTTTTGCTGCTCGTCGTCGATGACGTGGCTGCGGCGCTCCTTGCCCCAGAGAATCTTGTCCCGCGCCTCCTCCAGATCATCGAGATCGACGGCAGGCTTGTCCTGACGGGACGCAATCAAGGCGGCCTCATTGACGATATTGGCCAAATCGGCGCCGGAGCAACCCGGCGTGCCGCGGGCAATGACCGAAAGATCGGTGCCTTCCGCCAGACAAATCTTCTGGGTGTGGACTTGCAGAATCTGCAAACGCCCTTCCAGCGTCGGAAGATCGACAACCAGCTGGCGATCGAAACGCCCGGGACGCAACAAGGCGGGATCGAGCACGTCCGGACGGTTCGTTGCGGCAATCACGACAATACCTTGGTTCGACTCGAAGCCGTCCATTTCCACGAGCAGAGAGTTCAAGGTCTGCTCGCGTTCGTCGTGCCCGCCGCCGATGCCGGTTCCGCGACGGCGTCCGACCGCATCGATTTCATCAATGAAAATCAGACACGGCTGGCTCTTCTTGGCCTCGGCAAACATGTCGCGGACGCGCGATGCACCGACACCGACGAACATTTCCACGAAATCGGATCCGGAAATCGAGAAAAACGGAACATCCGCCTCGCCCGCAATCGCTTTGGCGATCAGCGTCTTTCCGGTACCCGGAGGCCCGCACAAAAGAATGCCGTGCGGCATTTTTCCGCCAAGACGAGAAAAACGCGACGGGTCTTTGAGAAAATCGACGACTTCGATGACTTCTTCCTTCGTTTCGTCGCATCCGGCAACATCCTTGAAACGCACTTTGTTTGCATTCGGGTCGCGCAGATGGGCACGGGATTTGCCGAATTCCATCGCCGAAGCCCCGCCGCGCATAGAACGCACAAAGACCAGCCAAATGACGGCTACCAGCAGAAGCGTCGGAAACAGGTTGATGAAGAACAGGGTGAGAAGATTGCTGTTGCGCTCGTAGACAACCTCGATGGAATTGCCCGAAGAAGCCAGCGTTTCCCCGACAAGGGCGCCGTTTCCGATGTTGACGCGAAACGGCGTGCCATCCGGAGCACCGACCCCATACTTTGTGCGCAACAGCTCCAACGTCTGCGAAATCCCGGCATCCGTCTCTTTCGGAAGCTTGATTTTACCCTTTGCCGTCGGCTTCTCGCTGTTGTCGATGGAGATTTTCTCGACAAGCCCGGCGCTGCAGACCATCTTGAAATCGGGCGAATAGGAAAGCTCGATCTCCTTGCGCGAATCGCCGCGCCCATTCCAAAAGAGCATGGCGAGAAGCGAAACGAGGGCAACAAGCGAAATCCATCCCCACGGAGAGCGACCGATTGGCTTTTGAGGCTCCATCCGGACCGTAAACCGATCGTCGCCCCCGCCGTTTTTTCCGGGCGTTTGCGATTTGCCGGGATTGTTGGACTTGGGAGACTGCGGCGGTTTCAACGACTCCGTATCCGGAGGCGTTTCAGAAGGATTTGGCTCTTTCTTGGAAGAATCGGATTCAGTATTCACGTAGCAAAAGGTCAACCGGCTTCCCGGCCGACGACAAAAAAGGGGTTAGTGTGGTTAGTTGCCGACAGGAGGCGGCGTGGCTTCCGCTCCTCCGGCGGCAGAGACCGGTTCGCCTTTCAGACGGCGGACAAGCTCCTCTGCCTTGTCGGGATGCTCTTCCAGAAACTGGGCCGCCGCTTGCGAACCCTGGCCGATCTGGTCGTTGCCAAGCGAGAACCAAGAACCGCGCTTCTGGATGATATTGGTCTTGATACCCGCCTCCAGAAGAGAGCCGGCCCACCAAATGCCGCGGTCGTAGAGAATGTCGAACTCCGCTTCGGAGAAAGGCGGAGCAACCTTGTTCTTGACGACCTTGACACGGGTTCTGTTGCCGATCACCTGCCCGCCCGAATCTTTGATGGCGCCAATGCGGGAAATGTTCAGGCGCACCGAGGCGTAGAACTTGAGGGCACGGCCGCCGGGCGTCGTTTCCGGATTGCCGAACATCACGCCAATCTTTTCGCGGATCTGGTTCGTGAAAATGCAGAGCGTTTTGGCAGAGGCCAGCATACCCGTCAATTTGCGCATGGCTTGCGACATCAAACGCGCTTGGATGCCGACATGGGAATCGCCCATCTGCCCCTCCAGTTCGGC
>JBJEVW010000065.1:0-18853 GCA_051884735.1 Kiritimatiellia bacterium
GCCATGCGTTTGACCTTCGAGAACAATCTCCTCACGATTGCCGTCACTTCGCCCGATGTCGATGAAGCTACGGATACGGTCACCATCAAGTACGACGGTCCGTCGATTACGACGATTTTCAATCCCGAGTTCATGTTGGTGCCATTGACGAACCTGACGAGCGACGAGATTACAATTGAGCTGAACAATGCGTCCAGTCCGGGTCTGATCAAGGATGAGACGACATTCCTCTATCTCATCATGCCGCTACGCGTCTAATGCGAGTTTGCCGGGAACGGCTGCCATACGGCCGATTCCGGCGCTTTTCCTTTCGCGACCGTTTCCCGTTTCGGCGTAACGGCCGCGTTTTTCCGTATAACAGATTTACAACCCGCATCCTTTTGCGGTTATCAACCATGCTCAAATCAAAAGCAAAAGAGAAGTCGGCCGCCATGGCAGCTCTCATGGAAGAGTATGACAGCAAGTTTGTCGCTCTTCGTTCGACCTTTTCCCCTGGAGAAATTCTCAAAGGAACCGTATTGTCCGTCGGCACGCAATATCTCGTAATCGATATCAATGCCAAGATTCAAGGGGTTTTGGATGTTGCGCTGTACAACGGCTCGGATGAACCGATGCCGAAGGAAGGCGATATGGTGGAAGTTTGCTTTGTCGAGATGTTGGAAGACGGAAGCGCCCGGCTGACCCTTCCGGGCGCCAGTGCCGATGCCGCAAACCACACCCTTGAGGAAGCGTATCTGGCAAAGCAGCCGGTCGAAGGCGTTTTCGACAAAGAGATCAAGGGTGGATTCGAGGTCAAGCTCTTCGACGAGCGCGCCTTCTGTCCGTATTCGCAGGTAGCTTTGCGCCGTCCGCGCGAAGGTGCGCCTTCTCCGATTGGCCAGACGCAAACCTTCTTGATTATCGACTACAAGCCGCAGGAGCACACGCTTGTTGTCAGCCATCGTGCTTTGGAAGAGCGCGAACGCGACAGCAAGATTGCCGCGCTGCACGAAACACTCCGCGAAGGCGATCTTTACAACGGAGTGATTACAAAAATCATGCCGTTTGGCGTCTTTGTCGATATTGGCGGTTTGGAGGGGCTGATTCCGAATTCGGAAATTTCCTGGGATCGGTCCGTCAAAGCATCCGATATCATTCCCGAAGGTTCCTCCGTTCAGGTGATTTGCCGCAAAATCGATTGGGAAGCCAATCGCTTTACCTTTTCGCTCAAGGATACGAAACCGGATCCGTGGTTGCAGTTTGTGGAAGAAGCCGCCGTCGGCGACCGTTTGAATGGAACCGTCGTACGCCTCATGCCGTTTGGCGCCTTCGTGCAGCTGCGTCCCGGCGTGGAAGGGCTTATCCCGATTTCACGCCTTGGCAATGGCCGTTCGCTTGCCCATTCTTCCGAAGCGCTCAAGGAAGGGCAGACGCTTTTTGTCAAAATCGAATCGATCGATCCCGTGGCACGCCGCCTTTCGCTTTCAATCGTTTCCGAGCGTGTGGAAGCGCTGAAGCCCGGCGAAATTGCCGTTGGTGCGGAGCTCAAAGGCATCGTCGAATCGATTCGTCCTTTTGGCGTCTTTGTTCGTCTCAGCGAAGACAAGACGGGGCTTTTGCATGCCAGCGAAACCGGTATCGAGCGCGGTCCGCAGCAACTTCCAAAGATGCAGAAAGCGTTTCTTGAAGGATCGGATATCACGGTTATCGTTTCGGCGATGACGGATGACCGGATTTCGCTCACGCTTCCGTCCATGGTTGCCGTTCGCGAACAAGAGAAGGCTGATGCGAAGAATCTTCGCGAAATGCTCAAAACGACGCAGGAGGAAGCTTCCAACGCCGGTCTCGGCAATCTCGGCTCCATCTTCGATTCGTTGCTGAAATAGTTTTCCGTTCCGTACCGTTTCCACTCACCGCGCTCTTTCTCGCATGAAAGAGCCGCAATTGAAATCCGGCTTTGTTCTGTGCTACATTTCCATGTAGTCCAAACGATTTCTCGATTGCACATGAAAAACCGCTTTTTTGTCATTTCCAGCCTTGTGTTCCTGTTTGCGGCCGTTGGTTTTGCGCAACTGGCACCGGTTTCCGGTCCGTCCGCGGCGAAGAAACAACCGCAGGTCATGGTCTTGCCTCCGGAAGCGTTCACGGTGCCGTCGAATCACTTGGCAATCGTGAATCTGAACCAAGCCGTGGATTCCGTTTGGTTGGAAAAGCAAGCGAAGTACATGCGGAGCCAGTTGCATGTCCAGGTAGTTGTCCGCGAAGCGGTTGCCACGGAAAAAGAGTTGCGCGATTTGCGGACACTTGCCACCCGTTTGCTGGCGGAAGACAAAGAGTCGCCGTTGCAGTTGTTTATTGCCAAAGGCACTTCGCTTCCCTCCATTCTGGCGGAACCGTACAGCGGCTGGGGATTCATGGATGCCGGATGGGTCGAGCAGGGCGGTGGCAGTCAAGATTTGGTTTTGGATCGGATGGGCAAACGGCTGTTCCAGACACTTGGTCATGTCATTGGTGCCGGATTCCGCATGGAGCGCGAAGCCGTCATGCGTTTCACGCCTACACCGGCCGCCTTGGATGATTGCATTTCGCATGGATTCCACCCTCTCAACAGCGGCATCTTCTCGGTTTACGCCGATGGTATCGGTCTAGACACGATTCGTCTCCGTCCGATTCCGGAGCTTCGTGCAATGGGGATTCTCAAGCCGAGGAAAGCCTCGAAGCCGGCTCCGGAAAAACCGGACGAGTCCGCGCCGGCCGCCGCCGAATAAGACGCATCATCCCTTCCTTTTCTATGCTTTCACCCAAACGATTTGAAATACTATGAAAACCATGTTTTTTCTCCGGGCTTCGATCGTTTCTGTTTTTCTGCTGTTTTGCGGTGCCGGTTTCGGGCAGGGGGTCGCCGTTTCGGACAATGTCGATCAGTCGATTGAGCGCGGGTTGACCTATTTGGCAAAGGTCCAGTATCCGAATGGCGCTTTCCCGCAGAACCATGGAGAAGCCGGCTCCATTTCCGCTCTTGCCGGCATGGCATGGCTCGCCAAGGGATACACGCCAGGCTCCGGAAAATATGGGGAAAACATCAATCGCAGCATTGATTACATTTTGTCGATTGCCACGAAAGACGGTTTTTTGGGCGACAAGGAGCCAGGCAATGGAAAGATGTACTGCCATTCCATCTGCACGCTGTTTTTGAGCGAGATTTCCGGAATGGTGGATGAAATGCGACAAAAGCGCATTGATGCCGTATTGCCGCTTTCCGTCAAGATTTTGCTGGATGCGCAAAATGTCCGGAAATCGGATCGCGACAAGGGCGGATGGCGCTATCAGCGCAATTCCGCGGACAGCGACATGTCTTGCACGGGGTGGGCGTTGATGGCGCTTCGGTCGTCCCGGTTGAACGGAGGGCGCGTTCCAAGCGATGCAATTGAGCGCGCCGTTGCCTATGTCCGGCGGCAGCACAATGTCGGCGAAGGGTCGTTCGTCTACCAGCTGGGTGGCGAATCGTATGCCGTGACACTGACGGGTGCCGGCATTCTCTGTCTGGAGCTGTGCGGAAAACACAACGATCCCTATTCCCGCCGCGCCGTCAATTATCTCATGCGTGCCTATCCGGAACTTCTTCATCAGAGCAACCGCTCGTACGGCATGTACTACACGGCGCAAGGGCTCTTCCAGTTGGGCGGAGACGGGTGGAAGGTTTTCGAAGATTGGATGTACCGCGTTTGGATTCCACGCCAACGTCCCGACGGATCGTGGTCGGAAGAGGAACGCAGCGCTCCCTACAATACGGCATTGCTTGTTTTGGCGTTTACGGTCCCCTATCGTCAGCTTCCAATCTACCAACGCGACGAAACGGTAGATGAGGATTAGTCGCTCGTCCAGCAACAATGATCTGGCGCGTCATTCCGATGACGCTCGGGACGGGTTCACCCTCTTGGAGGTCTTGATTGCTTCGGCGGTCGCGGTGCTTGTGGTGGCCGCCAGTTTGGCCACGCTTGCCTCCGGTTTTCGCGTATTCGCTTCTCTGCGGAATGCCTCAAACCGGACTCTTGCGGAACGGCATTTGCTGTTTGAGACCTTGGAAGCGGATCTGTCTGCCGCTGCGCCAATGTACACGCATCCGATTCCTTTTCAAGGGGAAAAGGATTCGCTTTCGTTGATGCGCCTTTGGTCGAATTACCGGACGGAACATTCCATTCGTCCGGTTCGAATCCTTTGGGTTTCAACCAATGGCGGAATGGAAC
Source organism: Kiritimatiellia bacterium (assembly GCA_051884735.1). Classification (GTDB taxonomy): domain Bacteria; phylum Verrucomicrobiota; class Kiritimatiellia; order RFP12; family UBA3636; genus JAEDLN01. Next base: position 4,227 of record JBJEVW010000065.1, read on the forward strand.
GGATGTTGTTTGCTCCAGGCGAGGAAGAACCATTTCGCACGGAACGTTTTTCTTGTCCGGAATCGATTCGCTTCGAGTACGGAACGCAAATCGAACAGGAGAAGGAAGCGGATTTCGCTGACGCAACCGCAGATGAGGAGATGATGGCCTCACCTGTCGTTTGGCAGGAAAGCTGGGCGAAAAAAGAATTGCCGATGGCCGTTCGCATTGCGTGCGGCGATACGGTTTTGGAAGTTTCGCTTTATCTTTCCCGCCCGGAGAGAAAATCTGCGGAAAAGGAGGCGCAACCATGATGAAAATGACCGGGAACGTCTCGCAAAATGGAGCAACGCTGGTTTATGTAGCGATCGTTTGCACGATTCTCGTGATGCTCGCGACATTGATTGCGGGCCTGGTTCGTTCGCAAGGGCGGCAGACATCCGATTTGCTAGCTCGTGCCAGCTTGCGGGACGCGGCGGAGTCCGCCCTCTTTGAGGCGGTGGAGTTGCTCCTTCCGGATACGAATCGCGTGGATACGCTGTTGGAGCCATGGGGACGAACGACAGCAGATTCGCGGAAGCGATATGACGCCGGAGAGAATGGCGTTTTCGTTTTTATCGAAGACGAATCGTCTCGTTTGCATTTCCAAAAGAATGGCGAAACGGCTTTTGCGAAGGTCTTGATGTTTGCGACGGGACAAGATGGAGCCATTGCCGATTCTTGGGCCCGGATTCTCTACGATTGGCAGGCCGGATTTTCCGTTGAATCGGATGACGAGACGTCCGGGGGAAGCACAAACCGGGTGTTTTCCGCAGAGGAAGAACTTCTCGAGTCGCCGCTTGGCGGGAATGAAGCTTTTGCGGCCGGATTGCGCAGCATCACCGTCCATGGCGATGGCAAGATCAACATCAATACGGTCGGGCACGATGTCTTCGTCGGGTTGACAGTCGCGCAAGGTATTTCGTCCGAAGGCGCGGAGGCGTTGTTCCGCCGCCTGGAGCGCGCGCGCAACCAAGGCGTCTTTTTCGAATCGATTCAAGCATCGGAAGCACTCAAAGTGTTGCCCGTTACCGGATCGCTCCCCTCATCCGAAGAACGCAATGCGCTTCTGAAGATGCAGCGTTTTTTACGGGTCGATGCCTCCTGTTTTCGGATTTTGGTTTTAGCGCGGGATCAGGCAAGAGAGGTGGGGTTGCAGGCGATTTACGATCCCCATACCGGACGGTTTTTGCGGTGGGTTTCCTGGTAACCTGAAACAATGTATTTTGTTCTTCAATGAGGGTCCAGTCATCGTAGAAGAAGGTGGTGGCATACTCTGGTGAAACTTTCTTGACGCGACTCTTCTTCGAACATTGGTATCGGGAGGCGCCCGCCACGAAGCACAAGCCTGTGATGAAGTCCGCCAAAACGCTCCGGCGGCACTTCGAATATCTTCTCAACGACTTCGAATGCCACATCACGAATGCCATCTCGAAGGGCTTCAACAGCAAGATACAGGCCGTCAAGGCTAACGCTTGTGGTTTCCGGAAATTCCTCAACGACAGGGCTGCAAACCTGTTCTTCTGCGGAAAGCTCGACATGTCGCCCCTGCTCGCCTCCGGCCACTAAATTCTGCGAAGAGCCAATTTTCTTCGGGGTTTCATCATTTTTGCAGAGAGAAAGGGAAGATAAGCGATTTTTCCGGAACAAATCGCTTTCGGGTTGCTATTCACGGATGAAGAGCGCATACTTTGTCCAAGACACCCGATTTGAAGGGGGCGATTCCATATCGTTTTCGAATCGGTTGTCGAAAGTCACATCCAGTCCTTTTCGTTTGTTTCACTTGTTGCGGAACAAATATGACCCCTGGAGTTCTGACTCGTTAATGAACACCCGGCAAACAAAAAAAGTTTCAGGAATTTTTGCTCTCGTATTTTGGGCATGTATCCAAACGGGGGCGCATGCGGCGGAAACGCCGGCATTGGAGCAGGCGAAAGATGGTGCTCCAGTCGAGGAGTCTGGACATTCGGACCTTGAAATACGCGATCTATCACTGATTGGGATGATTCCGGCCGAGGGACGGCTTGGCGCGTGGATGCACGAATTCCGGGAGCAACATCCGCGGTATTTGGCGCAGCGTGCGCGTGCGCAAAGTGCGCAGTTGTTGCGGAAAGCGGCGAAGGAGCAGTTTCGCTCGCCGGTCTTGTCGGCTTCGGCGGGGAGAACGGAGAATCCGACGGACGCGCCGCGCACGTCGTTTACGGGTTCCATTGACGCGAATTCGACCTATGCGGGAGCCGGTGTCGAAGCCCCGCTGCTACGTGGTGTCTATGGAGGAGTGGGGGCGTATGTGACGCAAGATGCGACGGGGCTGCGCGAAGACGATTCTGCGGAAGTTGGTCTTGGCGCGAGCTTGCGCATTCCGCTGTTGCAGGATCGGGATTTTGCGCTCAACGAGTTTGAGCTCCTGCAATTGGGATTCAAGGAGCAGGAGCGCTTTCACGCCATGCAGGGCGAGTTGTTGGATATCTCGACGGATATTGTCAAGCAGTATGCGAAGTGGTTGTTTAGCGTAGCGGACGCGCAGGAAGTCGAAAAGGCATTGAACCGTGCGGAGAAGTTACTGGAACAGTCCACCGAACGTGTTCGACTCAAGGATTTGGCGCAATATCAGATTTATCCTGCCAAATATGAAGCGACGCTTCGTCGGGAGCAGCTTGAACTGGCCCGTCAATCGATCCAGACGCAGGCTGCGGAATTGGCGCAATCGTTTGGTTTGACGTCTGTTCCGGATTTGGAGGCGGAATCGTCTGACACCCTTTTGCAGTGGGCGTATGCGCTGACCAAGCTGGATATTGAAACGCTTTCGGACATCAACATTACGAATGCATCGCCGGTGGTTCTGGCGGCGCGGCGGTCGGTAGAGGCGGCATGGGCGGACGCTGTCTGGACGGAGGAGCAGATGCGCGATGCATTGGATTTGAATATCGGTGCCGGATGGCGCTCCGATGAAGTCGCGGATTCCGGCAATGAATTTGGCTACACGGTTTCGATTCTCTACAAGCGCAATCTCGACAAATCGGGAGATGAAGCCCGGGTGGCGGCGAAACAATCGGAGGCGGAGGCGTTGCGGGCGGATTACGAGGAGATTCTCCTGAAGACGCAGATTGCGCGCGAAAAAGCGCTGATCGAGTTTCGGAATGCCTGCGGACGTCTGCTCATCGCACGTGCAGCGGCGGTTGCGGCCGCCGAGGCGCTCGAAGCGGAGAACGACCGGTTCGCCTTGGGAGAAGGATCCAGCCGCAATGTGTTGGATGCGCAGCAAGATTTGACAAGCGCCACGCGCCGTCATCTTGCGGTTGCCGGCGAAGTGATTGCCGGGATGGCCGAGTTGCATCGCGTCGTCGGGGTCATGCCCGACATTGGCTCGAGCAAAGAGTGATTCTATTTTTTGCGTTCCTTTGTGTCATTTGGGCAGGAGAGAAGAGAGATGAAATTTTCGCTTTCGGGGTTGTTTCCCTTTAAAAAGACAGACGTTCCATCGGCATTGCCGGAAACCGCATCGCCGCTTTCGGAGGCATTGCTGAACGATGATCCGGACAAGTTCAAGACCGATTTGCAGATGCTTTCCGAGCCGGAGGCGGGCGGCCGCATCCAGCAGCAGGCTTACAAGGAGATGCGGAATGCGGCCGAGCAATCGGTGAAGCGGCTGCATGTTTTGCGCGAAGGGCGTTGTCCGCAGTGCGGCGAAAGTCTGCAGCAGCATCTGTTTGTCTCGGTTTGCGATTCGTGCGGATGGAATGCGTATTCGATGCCGCGTTTCGGCGGCGTAAAGGTGTATGTCCGCGGCCGAGCCGAACCGGTCGAAGGGGCGCGTTGCTACATTGTGAAGGATGGTGCCGTTTTGGTTGTCCGGAATGATGCCGTTGTTGCGCGCATCCAGAAAAATGCCGTCGAGAGAATCGAATACGATTGGGCGGAAGGAGAGCTTGTCGAGCGCCGGAAGCAGATTTTGGAGCGGCTCAATCTGAATTGCGGATGGTGCGGAAAGGAAACATCGCCCGAAAAGGACGGCTTTCACATGCTTCACATTGCATTTGGGTCCACGCAGGAGCGGTACTGTTTCTGTTCGGACGAATGTTACGAAGCCTTTCGCGCCATGTATCCATCGCGCGTGCACCGCAATTGCTACGAGCGGTCGTGCGAGAATTGCAATCTTTGCGTAAAGCGTTATGTCGATGAGAACGAAGGCTATCGCTCATTGGCGAAAGACTTCCTGTCCGTCAAGAAAAACAAGACATAAACGAAACCGGGAATTCAGAAGAAAAAGGGTTGACCATGGGAGACATTCGTACAACGAGAGGAGAAGAGATGCCGATCACGAAATCGGAGCGAAAGGTGCGGCGCGTTCGCGTCATTGCCGCGCTTGTACTTGGTGTCGTGATTGTTGTGGCAGGCGGATTTCTGATTCACGTCCCCAAATATGCGACAGCATCCGGGTATGCCACGACGAAGCTCTATTCCGAGGTCCGTAGCGCAACAACGGGTCGGATTGCGGAAATTCTCGTGTTTTCCGGCGCCGAGGTAAAGGAAGGCGATCCGCTCTTGCGTCTGGAAGACGATGCGGAGAGGGCGTCTGTCGGCGTTGCGCGCAGCGAGGTGGCGGAGGTGGAATCCAGGTTGGCGCTGAAGGAATCTTCCGTGAAGGAGAGTTTGCGCGCGCACCATGAAAAAGTGCGATTGGCGGAGTTGGAGCTCAGTTATTCGGAAGACCAGCTCAAGGTGACGCGCCTTTTGCATGACAAGGGGTTGGTTTCCGGGCGCAAACTTTCGGATGACGAGTTTGGTGTGACGCGCTCCCGCGAGACGCTTCGTTCGCTGAAGGAAACGGACTTGACCATTGGACAGGCGGAGATTGCGGTTCTCAAGCAAGAGCTTGCGACGAAGCGCGAGGCGCTTGAACGTGCGGAGGCGGCGCTTCGCGACCGGGTTGTGCGCGCGCCGATTGCGGGCCGCGTTTCCCGCTACACGTTTTATGTCGGCGAAATGCTGCGACCCGACTTTGTCCTGTACGAGATTTTCGCCGGGGAAGTCGATTTGCTCAAACTTCGGGTTCCGGAGCGCTATGCGGCGAAGGTGGAGAAAGGGCAGTTTGTAAAAGCCCGGCTCGGCACCTATCGCACGATTTTCCCGACGCGGTTTTACGGAACGGTGGAAGAGCTCCGGGATGTTGTCGAAGGAACGGGCGACAACAATTATCGTGTGGCGTATTGTTCCTTCGAGCAGAAAGGCCGTCCTGTCGCGCCCGGCACTTCGGCAACGGCCAAAATCTGCCTCGGCAAGGTTTCGCTTTGGTCTCTTCTGTTCCAGCCATAGGCGGAACGGAACCGGAACGGTCGGATAAGGCGGAAATGTTTTTGTGAGTGCGAACAGGAAACAGATGGCAGAGGACGGCTCCGGGGAAAACACGCTCCGGAAGGTCTACCCGTTTATCCGGCCCTTCCGGAGCCGGATTTTATGGCTCATGTTCGCGACGGGGTGTATTTCCGTACTTGCGATGCTGCCCCCGCTCTTTACGCGTGCCGTCCTTAATGACGTCATTGGTTCCAGGAAGGTGGAATGGCTTCCCGGGCTGATTGTTTGCATGCTTGCGGTTCCCGTCTTGCATGCGTTCGTGAGTTTTCTGCAAGTTCTCGGCATTGCGTATCTCGGGCAGAAGTTCGTATTGGACGTCCGCATGGCGGTCTACAATCATTTGCTGAACTTGCACATTGGCTTCTTCGGGAAATTCAGCACGGGAAAGCTCATCAACCGGTTGATGGGCGACAGTACGACGATGCAACAGATTCTCGGCGCCACCTCCATCCAGGTGATTTCCGACTTGGTCTGTTCGCTTTTTGCGATTTCCGCCACGCTCTACATCAATTGGCGTTTGTCGCTGCCCATTTTGCTCATTGTGGCCTTGTTTGTCTTGAACTACCGCATGAACATCCGGAAACTCCAGCGGGCGACACGGCGATGGCGGAGTTCGGCCGACAGGTTGGCGGCGGGTGTGCAGAATCGCCTGACGGCGAACATGACGGTAAAAACCTTTGCGACGGAGACGCGCGAGGAAGTCATCTTTTCGGGACAATCCGAAGAGACGACCCAGCATGCGCACGATAGCTGGCTGGCCAGTTCGACGTTTTCCTTCAACACGCAACTGCTTCAGGAAATCGGGCGCGTAACCATCTATTTCTTGGGCTGCGCCATGGTGCTTGACGGATCCGCGAACTATGGCGACGTGACCGCATTCACCACCTACACCATGCAAATTCTCTGGCCGGCGGTTCGTTTTTCCCAATTGGCCGAGCAGTTGCAGAATGTCCGGATTTCGACAGACCGCCTGTTCGAGATTCTGGATCAAAAACCGGAAATCGTCTCCAAGAAGAATGCTGTGCAGCTGACGAATGTCCGGGGCCAGGTCGATTTGAACAATGTTTCGTTCGAATATGTTCCCGAACACCCTGTCATTCGCGAGCTTGACCTGCATGTAAGGCCGGGAGAGACTGTTGCGCTTGTAGGGCCGACCGGGTGCGGCAAGTCGACGGTGCTGTCGCTGATTATGCGATTGTATGACGTCAAAACGGGGAGTGTCTGCATCGACGGGCATGACGTTCGCGACGTAGAGCTCTCCTCGCTCCGGCGCCAGTTCGGCATTGTGCTGCAGGAGTCGTTGTTGTTTACGGTATCGATTGCCGACAACATTCGCTATGCGCGGCCGGAAGCCAGCATGGAAGAAGTGGTGAATGCCGCCAAGATTGCGGAAATCCACGACGACATCATGAAATTCCGGAATGGGTACGACTCGGTGATCGGCGAGCGCGATGTACAGCTCTCCATCGGGCAGAAGCAGCGGATCTCGATTGCGCGTGCGGTCTTGGCGAATCCTGCAATCATCATCATGGACGAAGCGACCAGTTCACTGGACAGCGAATCGGAGAAAGCGATTCAGATTGCGATGGACCGGTTTTTGGAAGGGCGCACGTCCTTTATCGTTGCGCACCGGTTGAGCACGATTCGAAATGCCGACCGCATTCTGCTTTTGGATCGCGGCGTAGTCGTGGAATCCGGTTCGCATGACGAGCTTATCGCGATACCGAATGGCCGCTATCGCGATCTGTACGAGAAACATGCCGGAAAAGGGGTTATCACCGATGAAAACGATGAATAATCCGACCGGCAAGAAGTTCAGGGATCCTTCGCGTCCGCGGTGGGAAGACCGCGATGTTCCGTATCGTCCGGCGAGGGAAACGTACGGGTACGCAAATCCGTTCCGGTTGATCAAGATGTTTTTCTTCCGGTATTTGTGGCCGCACAAGTGGCCGTTGTTTGCGTATTTGGCGATTTCGACGGCGTCGCTCTGCTCCGTTTACCTGATGTCGTTCTACGGACAGATTGTCATCGACAAAATACTCGTTGTCGATCCGCCGGCGTTGATTGCGGATTGGAGGGCGCGGGCGACGGAGCCGGAACGGGCGGCGGACGCGCCGGTCGTGCGGGAGCGCAGCGGGAATTCGCGGCTTTCGTCCTATACGGCATCGGTTCCGGTCGAGCGGAAAACAAAAGCCCGCGTAGCAGAAGATTTCCGGATGGAGCATGCGTCGAGCCGTCCGCCGGATGCCGGGATGCGGCTCTTTTTGCTGTTTTTGGTTTATCTTTCGACGGTCATTCTGCTGAATGTTGGAAGCCGCGCGGCTGTTCAACAGCGGCACAAAGTGGCGCACCGGCTCGTCGTCAGTCTGCGCGACGACATCCACCGGAAAATCATCGGTCTTTCCAGCGGGTATCACATGAGCGTGACACCGGGACGCCTGATGGCGCGTCTTCTTTCGGATGTCGGCATGATCCAGAATGTCCTGTTGAACATCATTGCCGCCGTCTTCTCGCAGACCTTGATGTTTTTGGTCGGCTTGGCGATTTTGCTGTCGCTGGACGTGACATGCACGCTGATCATTGTCCTGGCGGCGATTCCGTATGCGTTTGTGATGCGGAACAACCAGATCCGGGTCAAGGAATTCCATCGAGAAGCACGCCATTCCAATTCCTGTCTCTGGGGATTGGTTTCCCAGAAGCTGGACGCCATCAAAGCCATCTTTGCGTACGACCGCGTCAATGTCGAGCGGATGAATTTTTTCCGGCTTTCCGCCGTCATGCAGCGCGACACGCTTTGCCAGCAACGGCTTTCCGCCGGCATCGGCCGTTTTGCCCAATTGCTTACGTCGATCGTGACGCAGATCATTTTCATTTATTGCACGTATCGCGTGCTCGACGGCGACATGACACTCGGAAAGATGATGTTCATCTACGGCGCCGCGATCAATCTGTTCACGCCGATCATCCAGCTGACACAGGCGTCCTCCGATATTGCCGGGCTGTATGCGGTCGTGCAACGGGTTTCGTATACGCTCGAAAACAAGAACGAGATTTTGGACGCCCCCGATGCGAAGCCGTTTCCGCCGGTCATCCGCTCCGGGATTTCCATCGAGAACCTGTCCTTCCAATACAGCGACAATGCTCCATTTGTTCTTTCCAACATTAATCTGTTTATTCCCGCGGGGAAATGGACGTGCATCATGGGAGCCTCCGGCGCCGGAAAGACCTCGCTGGTCAACTTGTTGACCCGGTTGTACGATCCGACCATCGGGCGCATTCGCATCGATAATCTTCCGATCGATAAAATCGCGCAGCAGTCGCTTCATACACACATGGCATTGGTGCCGCAGGAAGCCCAGATTTTGAGTGGAACCGCACGCATGAACATCGCCTATGGAAGGCCGGATGCCACGCCGACGCAAATCATGAATGCCGCAAAGGCTGCGGACTGTCATGATTTCATCATGCGTCTGCCCGTTCAGTACGAAACGATTATCGGCGAAAAAGGAACAACGCTTTCCGGCGGGCAGCGTCAGCGCATTTCGCTCGCCCGCGCATTGCTGACGAATCCAGAAGTTCTCATTTTGGACGATGTGACATCGGCATTGGACGCGGACACGGAACGCAAGATACAGGAGACAATTACCCGGTTGATGGCGAACAAAACAGCCATCATCATTTCCCAACGCGTTTCCATGGCCGCCCGGTGTCATCAAATCATCGTTTTGGAGGATGGCCACATTTCCCAGCGCGGCACGCACGAATCGCTCTGCAATGCGCCCGGTTTCTACAGTCGGCTCGTCAAAACGCAGACTTCGGTCTAGCGGTTCCGTCCCAGAATTTTCCGCGCATGACGATATCCATTGCTTTTTCCCCCTGAAAAAAGGTAGTATGGAGGCGTTGGGTCACTATCCTCTTTACGAGTCCTGCTATGGCAAAAATCGAACTTAAAATCTGCATTGGAACAACCTGCTACATGCTGGGTTCCTCCAAGCTTATGAATCTTGAGACGGAACTTCCGCCGGAGTGGCTGGATCGCGTCCATATTTCGGCATCGACATGCTTGGATTTGTGCGAAGCGAACAATGTCTGCAATGCTCCGTTTGTTACGATTGACGGCGATGTGATGGCACATGCATCGGTGGGCAAGATTGTAGCGGAGTTGGCCAAGCGTCTCGGGGAACCGATGCCGCACGGCTAATGTAGAGTTTAGGTTTGTGTACGATTGCGGAACGCAATTCCGGAATCCGAAATATAGGTGCTTTTACGATGACAAATGGTGCAGAATTTATTCGGCGCGAGTTGATGATTCGCATGGTTCGCGCATTCGACGAAGGAAACCTGGACAAAACAATCGACCGGATTCCGATTGACATTCGCCCTCGTCATGGAGAATTCAGCCGGTCTTCCGTATGGCACGACCGTGCCGTTCTCAAGTACCGGGTCATGGCGCTTCTCGGCTACTCGTGCGAAGAAGAAACCGACGAAGCCCGTACGCTTTCCTCTTATTTGGCCGAGATGCGGAAGAGTCCGCCATCGCCGACAAATCCGCTGACGGTCTGCTCTGCGGGTTGCGATGGATGCCGTCCGCGCACGTTCATGGTGACCGACAATTGCCGCGGATGCTTCTCGCGTCCTTGCGAATTCAATTGCCCGAAGCATGCGATTCGCGTCAGCGACCAGCATAGCCACATTGACAACACGCTCTGCGTAAAATGCGGCAAGTGCGCGCAAGTCTGCCCATACCATGCGATTGTCGAGGTCACGGTTCCGTGCGAGGAGGCTTGCCCGGTCGGTGCCATTCGCAAGAATGAGTTTGGCGTTGCGCAAATCGATTTCAACCGTTGCATTTTCTGCGGGGCGTGTTTCCGCTCGTGTCCGTTCTCTGCAATCGTGGAGAAATCGCAGCTCATCCAGCTTCTGTACGCATTGCGGGATCAGGAGAAGACCGGAGAACATTACACGGCGGTCGTCGCTCCGGCTGCCATTTCGCAGTTCCCGGGATCGATTGAGCAGCTCTTTGCGGCCATCAAGAAGCTGGGTTTCGGCGAAATCATCGAGGTGGCTTTAGGCGCCGACATGACGACCGAGCACGAAGCGCGCGAGTTCGTGGAATTCCAGAAAGAAGGGCGCGGGCTCATGACCACCAGTTGCTGCCCGGCTTGGGTCAATCTCGTCAAAAAGCACTTTCCCAATTTCTTACCGCATGTTTCGACGACGCCATCGCCCATGGTGTACGCAGCGGGGCTCGCCAAGGAGCTGAATCCAAAGACAAAGGTTGTCTTTATCGGACCCTGCATCGCCAAGCGTGATGAAGCGCTCACGAAGGAGAATGTCGATTATGTCCTCTCCTTCGAAGAGCTCGGGGCCATTTTTTCCGCCCGCAAAATCGATCCGGTTCTGTTGGAGGCGCTCAAGTTGCCGACTCCGGCCAGCGACAATGGACGCAACTACGCAAAAAGCTGTGGCGTCACAAAGGCTGTGTTGGACGAAATCGCGGACGAACTCCCGCCCGATTTCAAGCTCGATTCGAAATTCATCGACGGGCTTGACCGCAAGGCGGTCGGCATGATTCGCCTTTACGCGATGGGCAAGCTCCCCGCCAACTTCCTGGAAGTCATGGCGTGCAAGGGCGGTTGCCAGAACGGGCCGTGTTCTCTGCATTAAGCCCGCGGTTTTTTTCGCGCATCTTTTTTCGGTTATCCGTCAGCGGATTTCCGCGTGTTTCTTGGAATATGTCCTCCCCCCCCCAAAAAAAAAAAAACTGTGGGCTACCTTTTGTCGACTCAATTAATACCATTCATTTGGCTAATATGAAGTGCAAAAAATCCGATTCGCCGGAAAATTGCGCAAGACAGTTTTCCGGTTTTCTCTCTGTTGCCGTGATAGGCGCGTTTCTGTGCGGTATTCCCGAAACGGCATCGGCTAGTGTTCGGCTGCCATCGACCGTGAGCAACAACATGGTGATTCAACGCGATCAGCCGTTTGTCCTTTCCGGTCGTGCCACTCCCGGCGCTTCGCTTTCGGTTTCGTTCGGCGAAGAAAAAAACGCCGTCGTAGCGGATGGCAAGGGCGCATGGCAGACCCAGTTTCCACCGATGCCAGCGGAGGTGATCCCCCGGGATCTTCAAATTGTGGGGGACGACTCGGAATTGACATTCACCAACATTGTCGTTGGCGACGTATACCTTGTTACGGGAACCTCCTTCGGGCCGCAAGTCCGCAAGAGCAAGATTGATCCGGCGTTGCTGAAAGCCGCATTTCAAGGGCTCGGGCATATCCGGCTCTTGACGGTCGGCGGCCAGCGCGAGTCCTTCGAGAATCCGGAGACGTTGTATGAAAGCGGCTATATCAAATACGGAGCATGGCGGCCCGTCGATACCATTATTTCCCATACGCCGCTGTTTCTGATCGGGCTTGAGTACGGGTTCGCCAACTCTCAAGTTCCCAAAGGATTGGTTTTTGCCGATGCCGGAACAGAGCGATTGGAAGCCATCATTCCGGCCACCCGTTATCGGGAAGAAGGTTTGATCGAGCTGGCGGACGAAGCGGAGGCGTTTATCCCCGGCACGGCATGCGGGGATGCGGCGATTTCCAAACATGTTGCGGCCGTCCAAAAATGGTTTGACGCAAGTGCGGAAGCGTTGGATGCGGGGCGTATCCCGGCTGAGAAATGTCCGGTATTCAAAGAATTGAAGAATACGGAATACGGATCGGTCTGGAATGGGATTTTGTCTCCGCTTCGTTCCATTTCCATTACAGGCGTTATTGTCTCCGAGGCAACCACCCGCGATCCGGACGAACTTTGCATGCGCAAAGAGAAGGCTCTTGCGAAATGTTATCGCATGATATGGGGCGATTCCATCGATGTTCTTTTCCACCCGGCATCCGATAAACAGATCGATGCTTCCCGACCTTCAGGACTCGCAATCGGCGGAAAAAGCGATGCGAGAATCCTGCGAGGCGAATCTTGCGCAGAGAAAATCATCCGTTAACCTCCAATCAACAGAGTTCCGGTCATGAAAAAGAGTGCTGTTTTGTTTGCGTTCTGCGCGTTGACGCTTTCCGCTTTTGCTTCGGTGGAATTGCCGAAGTATTTCAGTTCGCGCATGGTTTTGCAACGGGAAGCAACCATTCCGTTTTTCGGAAAGGCTGCGCCCGGAGCGGTGGTGGAAGTTTCTTTTGCGGGGCAAACCCACAAAACGACGGCCGATTCCGACGGGCGCTGGGAAGTTGCGCTGCAACCGCTCGCCCCCACGAAAGAAGGCCGCGATTTGACCATTAAAGCGGATGGTGAAACCGTGGTGCTAACCGACATTCTGGTCGGCGATGTCTGGATTTGCGCCGGGCAGAGCAATATGGAATTCTCGTTTGGATGGAATCCGCTGGAGCGGGACCGGTTTGCGGCCGAAGCGGATACGTTGCCGCAAATCCGGACGATTCGCGTTGTCCGGGGAACGGCGCCGTTCCCGGATCCGGATTTGGCTTATCTCCCCAATTTTCTTGCCGAGAAAAAAGGATGGCATCCCACTACGCAGAAGGAGGAATGCTTTGACATGGTTACGTGTGCCGGCTGGTTCTTTGCCCGCCGGATTGTCAAGGAAACCGACCTGGCCATTGGCCTGATCAACACCTCTTGGAGCGCTTCGAGCATTGAGCCCTTCATTGCGCCCGATGCGTTTTTGTCCGAACCGGAGTTGGCGGCCTTGGCACAAAAGGTGAAGGCCTGTCAGCCAAACACAGAGGAAGGGCGTGCGGCGTTGGAGACTTATGTCCGTCAGATGGAGCAATGGCAGAAGGAAACGGCTGAGGCCTTGAAGGCCGGCCAGACTCCGAAGCAGAAAAATCCGCCCCAGTTCAAGCAACTCGACACGTTGTATCTCGGTGACCGCTACAACCGGATGATTCATCCGTTGACCCGTTTTCCGGTCAAGGGCGTCATTTGGTATCAAGGTTGCGCCAACAGCCGCCTGGGAGAAGGCTATCTGCCGTATTACAGGGCATTGGTGAACGGGTGGCGGAAGGCATGGGGTAGAGATTTGCCCTTTTACGCCGTCCAGCTCGCATCGTTCTGGAACAATTGGCGTAAGGTGGACTCGGTGGAAGGCGGCGATGGATTCACGCTGATTCGCGAAGCGCAGCGCAAAGGCTTGTCTGTTCCGAATACGGGCCTTGCCGTTACGATTGATATTGGCGAACCCTGGGAAATCCATCCGCGCGAAAAATACCATGTCGGCGAGCGTCTTGCCTTGTGGGCGCTCCGCAACCAGTATGGCAAAGATGTCGTGGTGTCCGGTCCGCTTTACCGCTCTTTGCAGATCGAGGGCGCGGAGGCGCGGATTTCGTTCGATTATGCAGAACCCGGATTGATGGCAGGCGTGAAGAAGGTGACGGACAACGAAGATCCCGAAGAGGCCCCGGCCGGAACTCCGTTGAAGGGCTTTGCCATTGCGGGAGCCAATCGCAAGTGGTATGTCGCCAATGCCCGGATCGACGGGACGCAGGTGGTGGTTTCCTCTCCCGAAGTGCCGGCACCCGTTGCCGTCCGGTATGCCTTCCATGGCGCCCCGGAATGCAACCTTTACAATCGTGCCGGACTACCTGCGTCACCTTTCCGGACAGATGATTGGCCGTGTCCGCTGGCCAATCCGTAAAAGGGAATTCTGTCGGGTGTAAAATCGCAACGGGTGGAGTCCGCATGGATTCCACCCGTTTTTGTTTTGAGCAAACTGCGTTCCGAATGGGTGCGCAGCGGAATGCCGCGGCTTTCCAGTCCTTCCGGAATCATCGTAAGCAAAAGAGGCGTCGTTCTTTCCGGCCAAAGCTCTTTTTTTTCAAAATACGGAACTTCTAATCAGGAAAAGAAAAAAACGGATTTTGCCGTGTGGCAAAATCCGTTGAAGAAGTGGTGGCAAGGGTGGGAATCGGACCCACGACACAGGGATTTACCGCTATTTAGAAAATTGTCAACTGCTAGTGTTAGACGGTCGCATATTGCTCGCGTGTGACGCCCTACTGAAAGTTTGCCCGGGCCACGCCAGCACCATCGCAAAAACGATAGCATATCTACTCTCGAACGCCTCATTGCAAGTTCGCGCAGCGCGGCAACCTCTATGTCAGTCATCTCGCCGGACTCCTGCTATAAGCAGCAGCTCCTCTGTTGTATGATGAGATATCGAACCGGAAACAGTCTGCCTAACCTCCTGTGGAGCGTTGTACCCTGCGATTTTTGCAAGTGTATCAGTGGCCTTAAG
>JBJEVW010000066.1:0-4469 GCA_051884735.1 Kiritimatiellia bacterium
TGGCGGCGCGAGTCGGGAGGCCCGACAGCCGACCATCGCGCCCTACCGCAACGGGAGATGGGCGTGCGCGGATTGGCGCCGCAGGGTAACGTGCGCGCGGCTTTGCGGGCGTCGTGGCTCTGCCGCGCGAAGAAATTGTCACGCAGAGAACGCAGAGAGTGGCGAACCGCCACGGACGATCATGCGGCGACAAAACGCTCAGCGTGTGCGGGTTGGCGGCTCGCCGTTTGCGGCGCCTGTCAATCCTTTTTCGGTGAAAAATCCCTATCGTCAATTGATAATTGACATTTACATGGACGGCGAAAAACTCACCGTCTTTTTTGTTATCTTTCTTTTAACGACTTCCATTCTCTTTTACCCTATCTCATACCATGAACCATTGCCCATTTTCCAGAATTTTAGCTATTTCTCTGACCACATTGTTTCTTGCGCTTCACGCTTCCGCAGAATCGGAAGACGCGCTATTTGCCGAAGTGCCGCAGGAACAACCTGTCTCAACAACGACAACCATGCTCCCGCTTTCGGGCGATACGATTTCATCGTTTGGCTTTCCGGAAGACAACAGCTCTTTCACCAAGGACTTTGCTATGGAAGAACCAAAACGCAAAACCATTCAATTCTCTTTGCGTGGCGGTATCCACGATTGGGTAGATTCTACGGTTGACTCCTCTTACGGAATCCAAGGCGAAATTTTGTACAGCGTCCCAAACCTGCCGATCGATATTGATGTGCGCGCCTATTATGCGTCTGTGGAATACGAGCCTGCTTATTATTTTGGATCATTATCTTCTCGAGATTATTTGTTAATATATCGCACTTCCTATGCCTGTCGCGAGGATCTCGAACAAGAAGGATATGGCGGAAGTGCTCAAATCCGTTGGAACTTTGATAAAGGGGCTGTCATAAACCCATACATATCTGGAGGTGCAATCTATGAAAAAAGTAAGGTTACTTGCGATGGTTTTTTAATCGTAGATACCAATGATACTGGGTTGTGGACTGGTAATCGATACAAAACAAGAAACACATACACCTACAAAGATTCATCGGATGAGGACGGAATATCTTGGATAGCACGCCTAGGCCTTGAGGGTACCCTCTATCCCGTCTATCTCCGGTTGGAACTTTCCGCGCTCGGCGAAATCTATGATTCCGACAGCGTCCAGGCCGAGATTCTCGCAATGGTCGGCGTAAATCTCACCGACCATATCCGCTTCGAGGTTGCGGGAGACTACTTTACCGATTGGGAAGAATATTACATTACCGCAGGTCTCTCGGTTGGATTCTAAACGAATCCGCATTCAAGCAGATTCCGTGCTTTTTTATCTGATGAAAGGATGCATCGCGCGGATTCTCCGCCCCCTTTTCCAGATTATACAAACTCTTTTTCGTTCCATGAAAGCGTATTTTCTCCCTCTCTCCCTTTTTGTTTTCTTCCTGGTTCTCGGATCCGGATGCGTTTCGCCGCAAAAAGCACCCAATTCGGGTGCCGACCGCCTTAGCATTGCATCTGTCCAGCGTTCCGTCCGGGTTGGCATGTCGTCGGCCGAAGTCGTGGAAATTCTTGGAGCACCCAATATGGTCACAACCGATGAAAACCGGAATGAGACCTGGGTCTATGACCGCATGTGCACCAGCGTCCAGGGAAGCTCTTCCGATGGCTATTTTACCCTCATTTTTGCCGGTGTCGGAACTTCCCGATACAACCGCCAGACATCCCAAAGGAGTCTCACGATCATCATCATGTTCGATGAAAAGGGCAAGGTGCGGGACTTCCGTTATCGCCAGACCTCGTTTTAATCAATCGTCCATACCGACATGAAACACTTTTTCCAAAAATGGCTGTCCTTGATTCTGGCGTTCTGCCTGCTTGCGCTCGGCGGATGCAAAACATCCACGGCGGAAATCTTCACGCTTCCGCCCGATTACCTGAAACAGCGTCAGATTGAATCGCGCGTTTTAACGACAAATGATGAAGGGTTGATTTTGCGCTCTGCAGTCGAGGTTCTGCAGGATATCGGCTATATCTTCACCGAAAGTGCGCATGAATTCGGTATTCTCACGGCAAGTTGCCGACGCGAGGCGGACAATGCCGCAGCAAAAGCGTTTTTTGCAACCCTCATTACAACGCTCGGAGCGCTCAGCGGAAATCCACAGCAAATGGCGTACGAGCACGAGCAGTACATTTTGGTCTCCGTTGTTACCCGAAAAGTCAAAGATGGAACGCTTGTCCGCACGACATTCGCACGACAGATATTCCGCACCGATGGGACATCTTACATCGAGCGAATCGTCGATCCCGAAATTTATACCGGGTTTTACAAACGCTTGGCGCAATCCATCTTCCTGACCGAAAACGCCATATAAGTTCCGTCTTCTTTCCATTCTTTTCGTCATTATGAAAGATCCTTTTCGCTTTTTCTTTGTTTCTGTGTTTTGCCTTGCGCTCTGTTCCGGTTGCGTTTCGACCAAACAAAATGTCTTGGGAAAAGACGTTTCCTCGGTCAATATCCGTAGCATGCAAGGAATGTATCTGGATACCACGGATACAGACTTGGTTTTGCGCTCCACGGTCAGCACCCTTCAGGATTTCGGCTTCATTCTCACCCAAGCCGATCGTTTTTTCGGCATGATTAGCGGCACCGCATTCCCGAGCGGAGCCAGCATCAGTGTCATCGTTCGTCCGCGCAACAAGCGGACGTACGTGCGCGCCAACATCCAGCACAATCTCCGCCAAGTCCAGGATCCCGAAGTCTACAGACGGTTCTACAGAGCACTTGCCCAATCCATGTTCCTCACCGCGAACCTGGAAATGGACGATAAAGACGAAACGCCCGTCTCCGCCGTTTCCTCCACCGAGAAATAAACGACCAATGAAAATATTCCTTTATCTCCTCTGTCTAGTCGCCTTTGTTTTCATTGAAAAAGCCGTCCGTTTCTTTTTGGCCGGTGGCACTTTGACCCAGCCGGCCAGGAATGCGACATTTCTGTATGAACAAATCAAAATTGTCTATCCGAAGATGCGGGCGACAACTGTTCGCTACTTGGCTCTATTCTTGAATTCAAATTCCGCCCGATCCGAATTGCCGAAGCGTTTGCTTCAAGAGATGGTTTTGGAGTATGCTGAACGCGAATGGAAGGATTTGTGTCTTGCCTATACTTGGGAATGGGCGAAACGCGTAGGACGCGTGGATACGGAACGGCTTCCGAGCGAACTTGTCCTTTCAAAATCAAACAAAATCCGCGAGCAGATTGAAGATGCTTCGTGGCAAACCGCCCACGGCGACCGCCGGTACGAAAGGAAACTCCGCTCCATTCCGCAATTCGTCCTTCTATCCATCATCGCGGACGTGGAAATGAATATCAAATTCGAAAAATAGAAGAGCGGTTAGATGACCCTGTCGGAAGGGGCGGCATTGCGGATGGCGCGAGTTGGCGGACGAGCAGAAGCACGTCCCTCCCGCGACCCAAAATCCTTGGGCACAAAGCACCCTCTCTCATCGCCCGCGGCGGCATGCCACTCTCTGCGTGACATTTTCTTCGCGAGGCTAAGCCTTTCCGCATGCGCATTACCCAGGGTGGCGCACTGCAAAGCCGCAGGGTAATATGTGTGCGTGAAGGGGCGGGAGGGACGAGCTTCCGCTCGTCCGCGTCGTAATGCGCACGGGCGAGATGGCGCGGGTTGGCGGCGCGATGAGGACATCGCGCCCTACCGCAACGGGGCACGGGCGTGTGGCGCGGCGCGTGCGGGTTGGCGGCGCGGGTTGGCGGCGTGGTTCGCACGGGTGTGCGCTATGGAGCGGCATGGCCGGTAGGGCGCGATGTCCCATCGCGCCGCAGGGTAATGCGCGTGCGGTATGGACGCGGGCGAGAGTCGGGATTCCAAACCGCGCACCGCGCCATGCGATGCGGCGGCGCGGGCGTATGGTATGGCGGCGCGAGTCGGGAGGCCCGACAGCCGACCATCGCGCCCTACCGCAACGGGACACGGGCGTGAGCGGGGCAGAAGGGCCGGCGTCGATAGAGAGCGGGAGAGGGGTAAAGAAATTGCGGCATGGGTTTTGGCCCATGCCGCAATTGTTTTTTTCCGGAAACGGGATTTTACCGGAGGATTGTGTAGAAGCCCGGGGTTTTGGTGCTTTCGTAGGCGCCAATATCGATGCAGGAATGGAGAACGCGCGGGGAGCCGGCAATATCGGTGTCGGGGGCATCTACGGTTGCGCCCTTGTTGAAGAGCGGGCCGTGAATGTCCGGAACGAGATTGCGTGCGTCCCAATCCTCGAAGAACGAAGCGGCCGGGCCGAAAACAACCGTGTCATTGGGCGTTTCGTCCAGCACGCCCTCTTCGATGACGCAGTTTTGCAGAACCGTTCCCAAGAGGTCCGTCGAGGAGAAGCCGGTTTGACTCGGGTCTTGTATTTGGACACGATATCTTGGACTTTTGGCCAAATTGTTGGGACTTTTTAGGT
>JBJEVW010000067.1:0-4462 GCA_051884735.1 Kiritimatiellia bacterium
GGATATGGCGGCATCGGGACTGGCAACGGCGCGGAAGTAGAAATAATCGGAAACGATCAACAGAACGCCAGCAGCGATAATGGTCCAGCGAAAACGAAAGGCAGGCGTATATTTTCCGGAGGAACGGGACAAGAGCTTCCGGGCGAGAAACGTTCCGCCATACAAGACGCAGAGTCCGGCCGCGAAAAAAGTCTGAACGGCATCGGGAGGAAGCTGAAGCCGGGCGAGGAGATGCTTATCGTAGAGGGCAGAGGCAGAGCCAAAGAGCGTGCCGAGAACAATCAGCGTCATTTCACGGCTTTTCCAGGAAAATCCTTCGTTTCGGCCTGTCGAGGCGAGCAAGATATAGCCGATTGGCATAAGAAGCATTCCGATGGCGCGTATAGGAGTCGGCCATTCACCAAAGAGGAGGATTGCTCCCAGAAGCGTCCAAAACGGGGAAGTGGCACGAATGGGGGCCGCCAAAGAAATAGGCAAGCGTCGCATGGCGCAAAAGACGGCACCCCAAGAAACTCCCACGAGAAGAACTTTCACGCAAAGGAGGGCGGCTATCCGGAATGGGATTCTCCAAATAGGGACAATTTCGCCTTTGGTGAGAATGGATATGAGCAAGAGAGCAACGGCACCGGAAAGCGTCGACAAGAACAAGACACTGATAACATCATTGTTTCGGACGGCGTCCTTGCGAGCAATATCGTAAAATCCAAGCGTCAAGGCGGAAAGTGCAATGAGAATCCAGATATCCATTTGTCATCCCCGCAGTTCTTCCAGCATCATCCATCGTTCCAGTTTCTGTTCCAGTTCCGCTTTTCGTTTAGGGAGCAGATTTGCATCGGCTTGAGCCTCTGCGGGATTGGTAACGAAGTAACGCCCATCCGAAAGGCGCAATTCAAGATCTGCGATTTCCTTTTCGAGATTTGCGATTTCATCCGGCAAGCGTTCGAGTTCCCGTTTTTCGTTGAAGCCGAGTTTGCGTTGCGAGACTTTGGTCTGGCTTGAAGAGTTTGTTTTGGAAGTGGAGGGAGGGGTGGCCGGGTCAAGCGATTTCGTTTTTTCGAGTGCGGACAGAACATGTTTTTTTTCGCGTTGCCAATCGGCATAGCCACCCGGACATGTATAGACGCTTCCATCACCCAGAAGGACAAATGAAGAGGTGACGACCTGATCGAGAAAATCGCGATCGTGGCTGACGAGCAGGATCGTTCCCGGGTAGGTCAGTAAAAGATTCTCGAGAATTTCGAGCGTTTCCATATCGAGGTCGTTCGTCGGTTCGTCCATCACGAGAATGTTGCCGGGCGAGAGGAAGAGCTTTGCGAGCAGCAGTCTAGCACGTTCGCCACCGGAGAGAGCCCGGACGGGGGTTCGGGCACGATCCGGCGAGAAAAGAAAGTCCTGCAGATAGCCAAGAACATGCCGTGTAACGCCATTGATTACGACTTGGTCGTGTCCATCCGCCACATTTTCCTCAACGCTTTTGTCCGGGTTCAAGGTTGTTCGGAGTTGATCCAGAAAAGAGACGGAAGCACGGGTCCCGAGTTCGACAGAGCCGGTTTGGGGCTGAAGATATTGTAGGAGAATCCGGAGAAGCGTTGTTTTTCCGGAGCCATTCGGACCGATAATACCGATGCGGTCACGGCGAAGAACAATGGCGTTGAAGTCCTTGATAATCGGATGGTCTGCTCCGGGATATTGAAAGGTGACGTTCTTTGCTTTCGCTACGATTTCGCCGCCAACCCGCACGGTATTCAGCGACATTTTGGTTGTGCCTATGCTTTGACGGCGTTCTGCGAGTTCCTTCCGGAGTGCTTGAAGACCGGCGACGCGTCCCATATTGCGAGAACGACGGGCGGTCACGCCATGTACGAGCCAGGATTCTTCGGCGGCGAGTCGTTTTTCTTTTCGGCGAACGGCCACTTCCTCTTCAGCAAGCAGGTCAGCCTTTCTCCGAAGGAAGGTTTCGTAATTGCAGTTCCAACCGGAAAGCCGTCCACGATCCAAATCGAAAACGCGTTGCGCGGTCCGGCGCAAAAAGGCCCGGTCGTGCGTGATGAACACGCATGTCAGCGATGATTTTGCGAGATAATCCTCCAACCATTCGATGGTTTCGATATCAAGGTGGTTTGTCGGTTCATCCAGAAGGAGCAGGTCTGGTTCTCCCGCCAGCTCGGCGGCGAGGAGGGCGCGACGGCGTTGGCCGCCGGAAAGTGAGTTGAAGGATAGTTCCGGACTGACGCCGAGACGGGTCAGAAATTCGCGGACACGCGAAAAGTTCTGCGTATTCTGCAGTTCGCGTTTGCAAGCGGCTTCCGCGGTGCCATCGCGATTATCCGGGACCTCCTGGCTCAGATAGGCGATACGGAGATTGGGGGTGGTTGCGATTTCGCCTTGATCTGGTTCAAGAATCCCCGCCATAATCTTCAAGAGAGTCGATTTGCCTTCTCCATTCCGGCCGGTAATGCAGGCGCGATCGCCCTTTTCGACCGAAAAGGTGACCTCATTGAGAACAGGCGGACCACCAAAAGCGATGGTAATCTTTTGAAGACTTATGATATTCATGGCGCACAACACTACCAAAAAACGACTTGTTGGAAAACATTCTGAAGGACAAGAATGTCTTTGGAAAATGGATTTTGGAGCGAACTCTGAGTGTTGGGCACGAAAGAAAACCGGCATTCTTTTGCTTTTTTTGCGGCATTCTGTCGCTTTTGAGGTGCCATTGGGCGATTTTGGTTGAGAAAATAGCTTCAAAATGATATTTTGCTCTCATGAGCTTATCACACCGCAAGAAGGTTTTGGCCGCTGCACGGTTTCACGAGTGGTTGTTGACCCGATTGGAACAGAATCGCTCGATTGAGTTGCCGGCTCCTGGTCCCACGGAGGTCACCCTTCTAACCTACTTTTTTCTTCCCAAGAACATTTCCGATGAGCATTTTCTGTATTTGGAAGGGGCCATTCGAGAAACATGGCGTCAGTGTGGACTGCTGACGACGGTTATTGTCACAAACGAGATTACGGAAGCCATGCGGGCATTCTCGGAACCGTTTGGACGACTGGTCGAGTTGCAGGAAGAGAAAAGTCTTGTTCCCGGGAAATTGGACACGATGAGCATTGATTGCAATGCTCGTTTGGCGGATCGCTTTCATACGCGATATGTTTTGTTGATTACAGAGGATGGCTTCCCGATTCGTCCCGGCATTGGCCGGTATATGGACGGCATTGATTTTTGGGGGTCTCCGGTTGGCGGCGACAATTGGATATCCAGGTTGCGTGCGCATTTCTTCAATTGCCACGAGATGCTTGGTTCCTTTTCATTGCGGTCGAAGAAGTTGTGCCGTCTAGTGCAGGAGCAGTGGAATCAGCAGTATTCCAAACAGATCTTTACGCGAGATTTGTACGAAGCGCGTTTTTGCACGCATACGCTCCCGTTGCGGTCGTATCCTTACCGGAAGGAAATACAATTTCCATCGGTGCATGAAGCGGCAGGATTTGCGTTTGATTCGGCGAATGTTCGCGGTGTAAAGGTGATGCCTTTCGGCTTTTCCGGGGTTCGTGCGTTCCGGATTCTGGAAGCGCAGTTCAAACTGTAGGTTTTCGGCCGAATTGCTTCCCCGTAAAAAAAAAAAACACTCCGAATTTGTTTCGGGGCGTTTTTTTGTGTTTGTGGGCAATCTAGTGGGGAAAAACCGAATGGTCTAGAGTTGTTTAGGGGGAGCGGGAAGCCGGGTTGCAAGACTTGCGGCGAAACGAATGCATTGGATGCAACCGGCGCGATGGTGGTAGTACTCTTGCGTACGGCCGGAAGGAGTTGCAGCGTTATCGGATGCAGACTTTGCCGATTCGGCACGAAGGGCGAGCAGTTCTCCGCACGTTGTACTATGGAATTCGGCCTTGAATCGGGCGATAAAATCCTGAACGCAAGCATAGGTAGTGGCTTTAGCCTCCGAGGAAAACGCCAAACCCGATCCGTAGCTGATTCCGGCGAGGAAAGCGTAACCTGAAACACAGCCACAGATTTGGCGCGTACGGGCAACGCCGCCACCGAGTCCGAGCGTCAGATTGGCGCAGAGTTCTTTCGGAAGAGCAAGCCGTTCCGCCTGGGAAAGCACAACAGCTTGGGAGCAGGTGGCACCCGTGCGAAAGAGCGCTTCCGCGCAATCTGCGGAACGGATTTCCTCTGGCGAAAAAGCAGTTCGATCAGTCATTTCGGTTAGTATGCGGCGGTCGAGACGGCCTTGCAGAGAAAGACGACACCGACGGAAAGGATGGAGACGAGACCGGTTCCGACGAAGAATCCGGAAGAAACGACGGGAATCATTTTGCGCCATTCGCGGCCGAATTTCCGTTCGAAATAGAATTTTCCGATCAACGCGCCGACAAAGTTCGGAATGACAGAGTGAGGAGCGGTTTGTCCGAGACCGCGAACGACACCGAAGAAGAGCATCGTCGGGGCACCGAACCAACC
>JBJEVW010000068.1:0-4450 GCA_051884735.1 Kiritimatiellia bacterium
TTTTTTGCTAGTATTTTCAGGCGAAATTGAAAACCTGGGATCGTTTATCCCGGATTTTCTGGGATAAGGGTGAATTGCAAAAATCATCTTGTCTGAAGACTGGCTTTTCTGTAGAATAAAACTGTCTTTCCAGAATCCAAATCACTCTTCTTTTCCTACACTAACCACCCATCTTTCTATGATGTCTACTACCTCGTGTCCGCGCCTGCTTCTTACGTCCGTGTTGTCGTTGCTTGTTTTTGGAAGTCTCGTCGGGTGCGAGAATTCCGACATGGATGTTTCTTCCTCGTGGAATAATGGATCTTCCACTTCGTCTGGGAATGCCAACGATACGACTACGCAGGATACCACATCGGGGACCGATGCAAATGCAACGGTTGGCGATCAGGAGGCGTTTTCAAGTTTCAATTTCTGCTATGGCGGGTTTAACGGCTCTTCTGCGGTCCAGTCTGGTGTCCAGATTTCCGGATTGAGCTTCAGCCGCGATGGTCTTACCTTTTCCTACACGACCGATCTTTCCGCATGGGGGCTTTCGCACACCGATGCGAGTGGCGCACTTGCCTGTCTGTTCGTGCAAAAATCGGACGGAAGTTGGGTTGGCGGCAAATTCGACTGGATTTCGAGCAGTCGTACGAGCCGTTCCTTCTCGGGGCATGTTCCGGGATACAATGGGTGGTCGCTTTCTGGCGTTCCCAATCCCTGCAATGCGTGCTTTGTGATTGTCTCGGCAGATGGTCGCAAGCGTTCCAATGTCCTAAAGAGTGTTTGGACTCGCTAAGGAAGGACATCCCAAGAATCGCCGATTCGAGCAGAGGTTTTGCATGACCTTCCGGGATTTCAATGAAACGATTGTCCGGACTGGGTGTTACGACACACCGAGTCCGGTTCGTTTTCGGTTGCCGCCGTTCCTGGCCACCCCCATTTTCATTATTCGGATGCTCGATTTTTATCTGAAGGGGTGGCTGGAGACGTTTCACCATGATTACGCGAACCGGTATTGGGCACGGTCAAGTTTTCGCGTTTTGCGGGCCATTGAGCGGACCGGCGGTGTCGTCCATCTAGAAGGCTACGAGAATGTGCGAAAGTTGAACGGACCGGCGGTTGTCACATCGAATCATGCTTCGGCGATTGAAACCTATCTATTTCCGCTCTCGCTCATTCCGTTTGGGCACAATGTTTCGTATGTGTTAAAAAGTTCCCTTCGCCACTATCCATTGTTGGGGCGAGTCGTCCGGGCGATTCATCCGATTGAAGTCGATCGCAAATCACCCATGGAGGATTTGCGTCAAGTGATGCAATGTGGGGTGAAAGCGATTCAAGAAGGGCGTCATGTCCTCATTTTTCCGCAAGGCTCTCGCTTTCGTGAATTTGATCCTCGCAAGTTCAATACGTTAGGGACGAAATTAGCAATGCGGGCGCATTGTCAAGTATTGCCGTGTTGCGTATCGATGGATTTTTGGCGAATTGGCAAGCTCCATCGCGATTTGACGGCAACGTGCCATCCGGAGTCGCCCGTCCGCATTGCGGTTGGGGAGCCTATTGAGACGGAAGGGTTTTCTCAAGCGGAAATCCAGAAGCGTCAACTTGATTTCATCCAAACGACATTGGCACGTTGGGAAAAGCTCGACCACCGAACGATGTTAGCGCAGTCCACCGCCGGTTTTTCCGGGAATCCGGCTGCCCGTCAATAGACGGCGATGATGGACAGAACCCGATCATTTGGTTTCTCGGCGTTGTTGGGTTTTATTCCGTTTTCTCTTGATTGATTCAACGATTCTGTTTCATTCTTTTTTTCTCTATTTGATTGCACATGAACGGCTACACAAAGAAATGTCTGATTACCGGCGGCGCCGGCTTCATTGGATCCCAATTGGCTCGGCGTCTTCTAGCGCAGGGGTGCGAGGTTACGGTGATTGACAACCTCTTCACCGGGTCGAAGGGGAATATCTATGATTTGATGCAGAATCCGAAGTTCACCTTTTTGATTCATGACGTCACGCAACCCTTTTGGGGGCAATTTGACGAGATTTACAATTTGGCTTGTCCGGCCTCACCGATTCACTATCAGCACAATCCGGTCGAGACGATCAAGACCTCCGTCCTCGGCATCATGAACATGCTCGAGTTGGCCCTCAAGACGAAAGCGCGCATTTTCCACACATCGACCTCCGAGGTTTACGGGGATCCGGATGTCCATCCGCAGCCTGAGCGTTATTGGGGCAATGTGAATACGATTGGCATCCGCAGTTGCTATGACGAGGGCAAGCGTGCCGCCGAGACGATTTGCGCAGACTACTTGCGCCAGTATGGTGTCGACGTTCGCATGATCCGCATTTTCAATACCTACGGACCTTGCATGCATCCTCACGACGGCCGGGTCGTCAGCAATTTCATTGTCCAAGCACTCCAGAACAAAAACATTACGATTTACGGAAACGGCCAGCAGTCCCGTTCGTTCCAATATGTGGACGATCTGTTGGATGCCATTCAGCTCTATATGGCACTTCCGCGTGCGAAGATTGAGCGCTTTTTCTCGGAAAAAGGAATTCCCGTTCCGGTCATCAATGTCGGCAATCCGGGCGAGTTTACGATTCGTGAATTGGCGGAGATGGTGCTCAAATTGCTTCCGGAATCGAAGAGCAAGATTATCAATGAAGATCTTCCGAAAGACGATCCAAAGCGTCGCCGGCCAGACATCACGCTTGCCAAAGCGTTGCTCGGTTGGGAGCCGCGCATCAAGCTCAGCGAAGGATTGCCGAAGACGATCGAGTATTTTCGCGTATTGATTAACGGTAAATGAATTTCTGCTACAATGGGATACGTAATTTGTATTGACGGACCGGCAGCTTCCGGGAAATCGACGGTGAGCAGGGCAGTTGCCCGCGAGCTTGGGATTCTGTATGTCGATTCCGGGGCTTTGTACCGGATCATGACATGGCAAGCACTATTGCATGGCATCGACTGCAAGAACGAAGCGGCTGTGACGCAGTTTTGCGAAACCGTTGTGGTTGATTTCACCGTAAAAGGCGAACGCATTGCTTATTCGGTTGGCGGTGTTGAGCCCGGCGACCAGATCCGTACACCGGAAATCAATGCGAATGTCAGTCCGGTTTCGGCGGTTCCGGCGGTGCGCGCCCGCATTACGGGCTGGCTACGCGAGATGCCGAAGCTTGGAAATCTGATTGTCGAGGGGCGCGATATTGGCTCTGCCGTCTATCCCGATTCACCGTATCGGGTTTATTTGGATTGCGATCCGGACGAACGTTCCCGGCGTCGGTTGGCCGAAGATATTCAGAAAGGGTTCAACCAGACGCAAGAACAGGTGAAAGCTTCGCTGTTGAATCGGGATCGCATTGACTCTTCCCGAAAGACGGCTCCGCTCAAGAAGGCGGATGGTGCGATTGTCATTGACACGACTTCGCTTTCGATCGATCAGGTCGTTGATGCGATTATCGATGTTACGCGGCAGGAAGCCTGAGCCGTTTCGCAAATTCAGGTGATGGAGATGGATCGGGTTCGATTTTGTTGAGCATCGGCCATCTTTTTTTTCGTTGTCATTATTTGTTGTTTGCATTCTTTTTCGAGCGTCATGTCTGATTCGTTTGTCCTTTCCAACGGAATGCCCCTTCCTCGCATCGGTTTCGGCACTTGGCGGCTGGCAGACGGAGAAGTCGTCTACCATGCGGTCCGGAAAGCAGTTGAGGTTGGATACCGTCTTTTTGACACGGCAACTATTTACGATAACGAGAAAGGCGTTGGGCGTGCGCTTCTGGAATGCGGTTTGCCGCGCGATACGTATTTGGTCACGAGCAAGGTTTGGAATACGGAGCGTGGATATGACACGACGCTACGGGCTTGCGAGGAGTCGTTGAAGCGTTTGCAGATGGATTATTTGGATTTGTACCTGATCCATTGGCCAGCATCGTCTTTTCGTTTTGACGATTGGGAGCGCATCAATCTGGAAACATGGCGTGCCATGACCCGCCTCTATCAAGAAGGGGTGCTTCGTTCAATTGGGGTCTCCAATTTTTTGCCGCATCATCTGAGAGCACTTTTGGAGACGGAGGTCGCGCCGATGGTAAATCAATTGGAGATTCATCCCGGATATCCGCAACGAGAAACGGTTCAGTTCTGCCAGGAGCACGGCATTTTGGTGGAGGCATGGAGTCCGTTGGGGGCCGGGGCTCTTCCCAAAAATGAGGTACTCGGAACGATTGCGGCAGCAAAGGGGCGTACGGCGGCAGAAATTTGTCTGCGGTGGAATTTGCAGCATGGAGTTCTGTCTTTGCCGCGAACGGTTCACGCGGAACGAATGCGCGAGAATCTACTCTTAGCGGAGTTTGTTTTGTCGGATGAGGAGATGCGGATGATTGATTGTTTGGAGCCGCCCGAGTGGTCGGAAAAGCATCCCGATCGAATCCCATTTTAGCGGGTGGCGAGCCGGCGGCAA
>JBJEVW010000069.1:0-4432 GCA_051884735.1 Kiritimatiellia bacterium
ACCACAACCTCGTCGATGTGACAATTGGATCGAAGATCTTCGGCATCGGCTTCGAAAGCTACACCGTCGGCTCCCACGAGTCCTATCTGAACCACGCCGCCAAAAACAACGTCCTCTGCCTCCTCGATTCCGGACATTTCCATCCGACCGAAAATATCGCGGACAAGATTCCCTCCATGCTCCTCTTTGCCGACAAGGTGGCGCTCCATGTCTCACGCCCCGTCCGCTGGGACTCGGATCACGTCTTGCGCCTCGATGACATGCTGCGCGATATTGCGCACGAAATCGTGCTCGCCGGCCCCGACCGGATTCTCCTCGCACTCGACTACTTCGATGCCTCCATCAACCGGATCGCCGCATGGGTACTCGGGATGCGCAATATGCAAAAGGCCCTCCTGGCCGCGCTTCTCGACCCCAACGAGAAACTCTCTGCCCTTCAGGCAAAGGGTGATTTCTCCCAGGTCCTCGTCCTTCAAGAGGAATGCAAATCGCTCCCGTTCGGTGACGTGTGGGACGAATATTGTCGCCGCTCCGCTGTTCCCGAACGCGCCGACTGGTTCAATGTCGTCTCCGAATACGAGCAGACAACCCTCTCCAATCGCGTCTGATCAAACGTCTTTCCGCCTCTTTCCCAAACAATAAACGTATCTCCTTCCTGCCATGCTCAACTTTCAGTTCGTCAAGGATTTTATCCGGATGTGCGAAATCGGAGACCGTCTCGGCTTCCACGAACGCAATGGTGGCAACGCATCCTACCACCTCCTCCCCGAAGAGGCCAAATCCGCGCAAAAACTGCTCCCAAAGAAAAAGACCGGGCCTTGGGTCGATATCGGCACCGACGTCCCCGAACTCGGCGGCGACCTTTTTCTCGTGACCGGCTCCGGCAAATTCATGCGCAATGTCGCCTATGATCCCGAAGCCAATATCTGCCTCGCGGAACTCAATGCGGAAGGTACGCAATACAGGATCCTCTGGGGGCTGTGCAAGGGTGGCCGGCCAACCTCCGAGTTCCCGACCCATCTCATGAACCATGAGGTGAAAACACGCCTTACCGGAGGCACGTATCGCGTCATCTATCACGCCCATCCTCCACACCTTATCGCATTGACATTCCTTCTTCCCTTGCGGGACCGGGAATTTACCCGCGCCCTCTGGAATACCATGACCGAATGCCCCGTCATCTTCCCCGAAGGCATCGGGGTTGTGCCATGGATGGTTCCCGGCGGACGCGATATCGCCGTCGCCACGTCCAAACTGATGGCCAAATACCACAACGTCGTCTGGGCGCATCATGGCTTGTTCTGCGCAGCCGATTCGTTCGATAACGCCATGGGGCAAATGGAAACAATCGAAAAGGCCGCCCATATCTACAACATCGTCCACTCGGTGAACGCCAGACCCCGTCAAGGCATCACAACCGAAGGTTATCTGGCGATCGCACACGATTTCCATCTGGACATTTCGACGCGATTTCTGTAAGCCTCTTCCTGACGGACGCCACTCGCCGGACCCCAGCCTTCCCAATAGGCCGTCCATGAGCCATTTTTCTCCGGAACCCAAAGGTTTCCGTTCTTGACGCCGCTACTTTTCCGGAAGAATGGTACAATAAGGATGTCTTCCTTCAAACAACGGATTTTCCGATGAGCACTTTCGAACATCTCTCGAATGGAATTCGACTCTCTTCCACAGATCCCGCCAGTGTTTTTTCCAACTGGAAGGGCGACC
The DNA here is from genome assembly GCA_051884735.1 of Kiritimatiellia bacterium. Taxonomy (GTDB): domain Bacteria; phylum Verrucomicrobiota; class Kiritimatiellia; order RFP12; family UBA3636; genus JAEDLN01. The sequence continues at coordinate 1,726 of JBJEVW010000069.1, forward strand.
GGGAGCGTTGGCTCTTCGTCTCCCCTCACGATGACGATGTAATCCTCGGTTCCGGACTTCTGTTCCTTTCCGCAGTCGAAGCCGGCATCAAGGTTTCCGCTTGCGTCACCACGCTCGGTGACTCCGGTTACTGCACCCCGGAACAGCGCGAAACCATCGCTTCCATCCGTCGCGCCGAAACCCTCGATTCGTTCCGGATTCTGGGGCTCCCGGAAGATCAACTCTTCTTCCTCAATTACCACGATTGCGGCCTCGAACACTACACCGGCCACTATCCCGCGATTCCCGGCCCCACCACAATCGCAGGATCGACCGGGCTTTCCAATTCCTTCGTGTGGCTCCTCCGCCACGTCCGCCCGACGCGCGTCTTTATGCCGACCAGCACGGACATTCATCCGGATCACCAAATCGTCCATCGCGAAATGTCAATCTGCGCCTTTCACGCACAAGGCTCGATTTGGCCGGAACTTGGAAAGCCTCTCGAGGAAATCCCCGAACTCTACGAATTTTCGACCTATAGCGACTTTCCAAGTCCCCCCGATTTCCGCGTCATCACCAGCGAAGCCCTTCTCGAACGAAAACTCACCGGCATCATGGCATACCGCTCGCAAGAACAAATCGGCGCCCTGATCCAGCTCCATCGCGAGAATGGAACCCGCGAATACTTCCGGCATCTCGTCTTCCCGTTCCTCGTCCCCGGAAAGTACAACAATCTCTTCGATTCTACCCCTGTCCGGCCATAGTGCCGGCTCCCGTTTTCTTTCATCAGCGGTTTCATGACACGCCCGGTCCTGCGCCAATACGGCCTCCGGGCGCTTTTCGCACCCCCGCCGGATCTTCCGGCCGCCTTTCGCGCCAAAACCATGAGTCTCCCTCCTTTTATCGACCAACCCGACTCCATCGGCGAATCGCCCCGCCTCCAGTGCGTTCTCGCACGCCTCGGCCTCGCCTCCCGCCGCCACTGTGCCGGAATCATCGCCGGCGGTGCCGTATCCGTCAATGGCACCATCGTCCGTGAACCCGGGTTCCGCCTTGAAAATCCGGAGCAAGACGTCATCTGCGTGAATGGGAAACAAATTTTCCCGGCCGAAAACACGCAACGCACCCGTACCGTCATTCTCAACAAACCACGTGGATTGATCTGCACCGCCGACGAATCCCGCGGCAAAACCATCTTTTCCTGCTTGCGCCAATTCCCCGAACGACTCGTCTCCGCCGGACGCCTCGACCGCGATTCCGATGGGCTCCTCGTCCTTTCTACCGATGGCGCCCTTATCGACCGCTTGACCCACCCGCGCTACGGCCATACCAAGCTCTACTCCGTCCAAGTCTGCGGCATCTTCGACGAAACGACTCTCCGGCAACTCCAGGACCCCATGGTGCTGGAAGACGGCTATCAAACCAAACCCGTGCGCGTCGAATATGTCCAACGCCTGCACGATGGCGTCTTCGGCCCGCGTCATCGTCTCCATTTCACCCTTCGGGAAGGCCGGAACCGCCAAATCCGCCAAATGTGCACCCAAGTCGGCCTCCGCGTCGAAACCCTTACGCGCATTGCCATCAACGCCCTTGAACTCCCGACCGATCTGAAGTCTGGAATGGCCCGCGATCTGACCGACAAGGAGATGGCGCTTCTGCAGAAAATCGACCCCGCCCCGCTTCGTCCTTGGCGTCTTTCCCATTCCGCATTCTATCGCAAAACCGCGACCCCACCTTGGGAAGCCGATCCCTCCGCGTTCTCCAATCCCCCGCGCCAAAAGGGAATGCACGGCGATGAATGCTTCGACAAACCATCCGTTCGTCGCCCCCACGCCAGTCAACCAAGCCGAAACGCGGAATTCCCTGACAAAGATCGCCACCAACCGAAATTCCGCGGCTCGCACGATTCCAGACCCGCACGCTCATTCCGGGAAAATGGTCGCGTCCACCGGAAACACCATCCCTAGCATCACCCGCCGTGTAACCTCTGCGCGCGCCTCGTCGCGTCTCCATCTCCCGTGTCCTATTGCGATAGGGCGCAATCTCCCATCGCCCCCCCCCTTCCTTAGGTTTTGCCGGGGCTGTGCCGCCCCCCATTGGCTGCCGGGGGCTCCAGCCCTCGCCTCCACACTGGTGCCGGGCTTCTGATGATTTGCCCGTTTAAACCCTTGCAGACTTGCACACGGAAGGAATCTTTGGTACCACGCCTTCCGATGTACGTCCATATCCAAAAACATCATCCTTGACTCGCGCCAACGGGCATTTTACAGACGAAAGAAAATTTGCTAGCATTTTTGGAGTTATAGACCAATTTTGGAGCTCTTTATGCCTTCTTTCGGAATCGATCGTATCCTGACACTCCTTCCCCACCGCTACCCCTTCCTCCTGATCGACAAAGTCGAGGATTATGCAGAGGATGGTTCGCATCTCGTTGCAATCAAAAACGTTACCTTCAACGAGCCCTTTTTCCAGGGACACTTTCCCCAAAAACCAATCATGCCCGGCGTTCTGCACATTGAGGCAATCGCACAGGCTTGCGGTCTCATGTGCCTCTGCGCAACCACGAAGGACGCAACCGGCGGCGCTAAGTCCTACGACACGATTCTCACGGGTATCGAGGGCGCACGCTTCCGCAAAATGATCCTGCCAGGCGATACCATGCGCATTGAAACCTCTTTGATCATGCAGAGAACCGTCATGGGACAATCCATGGGCAAGGCAAAGGGCG
>JBJEVW010000070.1:0-4426 GCA_051884735.1 Kiritimatiellia bacterium
CGGCGGTTCGGGATGCTTTCCCGAACCGCGTTTCGTTTTCAACTTACTTCCTTTTGGATTTATCGCTGTGCAATACGACAAAAACCACGCTTTGCTTTCCAGTTCCATTGAAGGGCTTCCCGATCCGATTCGCGGCAAGGTACGCGATGTTTACGATTTGGGGGACACCTTGCTGTTTGTGGCGACGGACCGGCTTTCCGCATTTGACGTCATCATGCCGAACGGCATTCCGGACAAAGGGTATGTCCTGACGCAGTTGTCGCTGTTTTGGTTTCGCCATTTTTCGGATATTCCGAATCATCTGGTGACGGCGGACGTGCGGGAGTATCCGGCGGTTCTCCAGCCGTATGCGGAGGATCTGAAAGGGCGTTCGATGATTGTGAAAAAGCTCAAGATGATTCCGGTCGAATGCATTGCGCGCGGCTATCTTGTCGGTTCGGGCTGGGCGGAATACAAAAAGCAGGGAACAGTTTGTTCGATGCCGCTCCGGGCCGGCTACAAGCAGGCGGAAAAGTTGGATCGACCGCTTTTCACGCCTTCCGTGAAAGCCGAATTGGGCGAGCACGACGAGAACATTTCCGTTGCCGAGTTGGAGAAGCGGCATGGCAAGGCGCTCTCCGATGCTTTGGGCGATTTGACGTTGCGCCTGTACACGGGGGCGGAGAAATATGGCGCCTCCAAAGGCATTCTCATTGCAGACACGAAGTTTGAATTCGGCTACGATACGGATGGCACGATCGTCTTGGGCGATGAAGTGTTGACGCCGGATTCCTCCCGTTTCTGGCCGGCTTCCGATTATTGCACGGGAGCCAATCCGCCCTCGCTGGACAAGCAGTTCGTGCGCGACTGGCTGGATTCGATCCATTTCAATCACGAGCCGCCGGCCCCGGTCATTCCGGACGATATCGTCGAGAAGACGCGCCAGCGCTATCTGGACGCCTTGCGCATTCTGGCTGGCTGACATCCGTTCACCGGATTGGCGTTCTTCGATCCGGAGAACATTCCTTTTTCCTTTTTCTTTTCTTGCTTAATTTTCTTGTTATGAAACCAGCCTACAAAGATGCCTCGCTTCCCATCAAGGATCGTGTCAACGATTTGATGGGTCGCATGACCGTGGAAGAAAAAATCGGCCAGATGAACCAGCTCCCCGTCTTCATGAATTTGCACAAAGCCGTTAAGGAGCAGTGCCTCGGTTCGATTCTTTGCGGTGTCGACGAAGATGTTTCGGATTATATGCGCGAAGCGGTGGAAGAGACGCGGCTTGGCATTCCGCTGCTTGTCGGCATCGATGCCATCCATGGGCATTCGATGGAGTACAATGCCACGATGTTTCCGACGCAGCTTGCGATGTCCTGTTCTTGGGACGAGAAGCTTTGCGAGCAAGTGGCGCATGCGACGGCGGTTGAAATGAGCGGAACGGGCTGTGCGTGGACGTTTTCGCCGGTTTTCTGCATGGCGCGCGATTTGCGCTGGGGACGGCTCAACGAAACCTTTGGCGAAGATCCGCTTTTGATCGGGAAGTTGGGTGCGGCGATGATTCGCGGCTATCAAGGCTCCTCGCTCAGCGATCCGAATTCGGTTGCGGCGACGGCAAAGCACTTTGCCGGGTATGGCGAAACGATGGGCGGCCGCGAGGCTGCGGAGAGCGAGTATTCGCGCCGCAAGCTCGAAGATTTGTTCCTGCCTCCCTTCCAGGAAGCGGTCAAGGCCGGAGCCGCCAGTTTCATGACGGCGTATCAGGCGATCGACGGTGTTCCTTGCACGACAAACCATTGGTTGCTCACGGAAGTGCTCCGCGACCGTTGGCAGTCGGATGCAATGGTCGTCACCGACTGGTCGAACATCCGCCATCTTGTCACCGAGCATCATACGGTTGCCACGGCTGCGGAAGGCGTTGCGCCTGCCATCAAAGCCGGCAATGACATGTCGATGACCGACCACACCTTCTACGAAGATGCGATTGAAGCCTATCGGCGTGGCGAATTGACGGAGGAAGAAATCGATTTGCATGTCCGTCGCGTACTCACGCTCAAGTTCAAGCTGGGGCTCTTCGAGAATCCCCGGTATCCCGACAAAGCCATCCGGGAAAAGACAGTCGGGTGCAAAGCGCATCACGAGCTGGCGCTCGAGGCGGTGCGTCGCTCGGCTGTCTTGCTCAAAAACGACAATGTCCTGCCGCTTCGTATGGACGTCATCCGCAACATTGCCGTCATCGGCACGAATGCGGACGACGATTTGCAGCAATTGGGCGACTGGTCGCTTGGCGCGGGGCAGAATCAAGGCGTCATGAACCGCAATTCGCGCCATTGCACGAAAACCGTTTTGGACGGCATTCTGGCGGAATTCGGCAAAGAGGCGACCGTGACGTTTGCCCGTGGCGCGGGCATCTCGGAACCGCATCCGGAGCGGATTGCGCGTGCCGTCCGGCTTGCGGAGAAGGCGGATGTCGCCATTGTGGTCCTCTCGGACAACCTGCGGTGCACGGGTGAAGGCCGTTCGACGGCCACGCTTGAGCTTCAGGGCGACCAGATTGAAATGGTCGAGGCGGTTGCCGCCACGGGAACGCCGGTCGTCGGCATATTCATGGCATCAAAGCCCTTGGTGCTCACCAAGATCCTTCCGAAGATGGACGCGCTCCTCTGCGTATTCAATCCCGGCATGGAGGGTGGAACCGGCATTGCGGACATTTTGCGCGGCCGGGTCAATCCGCAGGGACGCCTCACGGTGTCCTTCCCGGCGCATGTCGGGCAGCAGCCGAGCTACTACAATCAGGTTCCGGGCGCGCACCACGCCCAGTATCCGGATCTCCCCGGCAAAGGATTTTTCGGGTTGTTTCCGTTCGGATTCGGGCTCTCGTACACGACTTGCAAGTATTTTGAGGCAAGTCTGGAGAAGAGCGAGCTGAAATTGGGAGAAAAAGTCCGTATCACGGTACCGGTCCGGAATACGGGCGATTACGACACCGTCGAAATCGTTCAGGTATATTTCCGCGATGTCGTCGCCAGCTGCACCTTGCCGGAGAAGCGGTTGATTGGCTTCGAGAAGGTACCGCTGAAATCCGGCGAGTTGCGCGAGGTCGTCTTTGAATTCCCGACCGAGGCGTTTTCGTTTGTGAATACCGCTTTGGAGCGCGTGACCGAGCCCGGCGAATTCGAGCTGATGGTCGGAAAATCCTCGGCCGACATTACCTCGAAGCTCCGCTTTACCTACACCAAGTAGGCATCGTCCGGCGCGGGCCGTTTCCGGTTCGGGCGGCAAACGCGGCGTCTTCGTTTGCCGTCTGCCGGGGTTGCAGTGCCGCCAGCCGGGTTTGCGGGGCGTTTTTCGCCGTTTGCATTTTCCGTTCTGTTTCAGTATTCTTACTCCCCATTGATTTTATTTTCGAAATCCAACTTTGTTTCCCATGAACATTGATATTGAGTCCCTTTCCACAACCCGCTCTGTTCTGGATATTTCGCTGACGGCCGAAGAAGTTGCCGCATCCCGCAAAGAGACGGTCAAAGATCTCGCTTCCAAGGTTTCCATTCCCGGTTTCCGCAAGGGAAAGACGCCGCTTTCCATTGTCGAGCAGAAGCTCGGCAAGCGCGTTGAAGAAACGCTTCGGGACAATCTGCTTCGCAAGAGTTTCCAAAAAGCCGTCGATGAAAAGAAGGACGAGTTCCGCGTTTACGAAATTGTTTCCCAGGACGAATTCGAGATTGCCGGCGATGGTACGGCAAAGATGAAGTTCACGGTCGATCTCTTCCCGAAGTTCGACCTTCCCGAGGCATCTGCGCTCAAGGTCGAGACGGTGAAGTCCGAATTGACGGACGAGCAGGTCGAGGCGCAGCTGAAGACGTTTCACAATACGCTTGCCACCTTCAAGGAGGCCGAGCCCGGCTGCATCGTGAAGAACGAAGACATGGTACTTCTCTCTTATGCCGGCACGGTTGACGGCAAGCCGCTCGAAACGGTGTATGAAGGCGTCGATTCCTATGCCAAATCGGACGAATCCTGGTGTTCGGTCGGGTACGAGTATTTCATGGTTCCCGGGCTTCCGAAAGCGCTTGTCGGCAAGAAGGAAGGCGAAACCGGCACGTTGGACGTAGAATTCCCCGCCGATTTCGTGAAGGAAGCGCTTCGCGGCGTAAAGGCTTCCTACACCTACACGATCAAGAAGATCCGCGTCCATGAATTGCCCGAGCTGACGCCCGAAGTTCTCAAGAAGTACGATCTCGAGACTGTCGATGCGCTTCGCGACCGCATACGCGAGAACATGAAGCGCCAGATGGAATACAATGACCGCATCAAGAACTTGGAAGCGGTTGCCGATTCGCTTTGCGAGGTGACGACCTTCGATCTGCCGGAAGCCGAGTTGGATCGCGAAACGCAGAAGCAGCTTGAGCATCTTCTCACCTACAACATGAACAAAGGCGTTTCCAAGGAG